>DUCD01000169.1:0-13138 GCA_012959985.1 Verrucomicrobiales bacterium
AGTTTTTTTAATACCGTCATCCCTGAAGCTGGCCGCGCCGAGGCCGGAATATGGAAGAAATGAATGTCGATTTCAATGACGGGTTCGCCCCCCCCAGCTTCAGGGGTGCCTGATTCCTAAACCGAATGGCAGTGCATCGAGCCCTACCTGCTACCCTATCCTACACTACCACTTGGGCAAGGCTTGGATCAGGGTTTCTGCGCTGGAGTCACAGCTGTTTGATAAAGCTCTCGGCCATAATTTCTCCTAAGCGGATGATACCTGCGGTATCGATGACGAGTTTCTTCTCCTGCTTGGGTAGATCGAATGCTTTAATGTGAGTAATATGTGTATCTGCGGCGGCGACTTCCTCCAGTTCGGTGGTGACATCAATTGAATTGACCCTTTTGTCATCGGTCGGCGGCTGTTGACTGACGAACCAGTTGAGTGTCGGCAACTTGAGGTCCCGGCGGCTTTGCTCAACCATTGAAGATAGCCATTCGGGGGATTTTTTTCTATAGGACGGCATCGACATATCATTCTCACCCATATGATAAAAAACGCCTGACAATTCCACTTCATGACCTCTGTCCTGGAGTTGTTTGATGGAATCCTGAATAAACGCGATAAAGTCAGGGTAAAGATGACGTGACTCAGCCATGCTTCCTTCTGGAGTCCAGTCATTCATCTGTGAGCCGCTGTGAGTGAATTTTGCAATAGCGATGTCTCCGGGAAGAGCGGCCTGCATCATGGAACCGAAGCTGAGTTCCGGGCCGAATGTATCGTAGTAACCGGTAGGGCCGAGAGGTTCCCAACCAATGGTCTTCTTGTAGCCACCACCTAGGCTGTATCGATAGGCAATTTTCTCATTATCCAGCAGCAATTTTCCGTTCAATTCCGCGAGTTCCTGAATAAAAGCGCGTTCACCTTCCATATTACGGTGCCCGGCGAGAATGAAAAGATTGACCTTACTCCCCTTCTGGTAGGGCCATTCCCTGAGAAGCCGCTGAGGCGTATCCAGTTTCCCTATTGTTTCGAGGTAAGCGTCGGCGTAATTTATTCCATGCTCAAGTTGCCCGAGAGTACCGTAGTGATAATGCAAGCCCACACCGCCACCGATTTCCACACCCACATGAGATGTAGGAATATATTCCGCCAGAAGGTCGGCATTTGTAACTGATTTCTGGCCTTTGCTGATGGCATACATTCGTGGACGTAGATCCATACCCCAAATAGTTTTGGTACAGAGTTCCCCGATGTAGAATTTCAATTCAGGCATCTTCAAATCGCGACGCCATTCGCTAAGAAAATTCGCCAGATTCTCCCCATAATTCGCCATGTATTCTTCATTGAACATGTCGTTCTCACCCTGATGCCACATGAAGCCTTCGATTCGATAGGCAATGTTCCGTCTGTCGAGTTCAGTCAGGGACGATTTGACAAGGTTCAGCGCCAAGGGATACATTTTGAAGCCCTCAGGCTGATCGGGATTCCAGTCCCCTCCCAAGTGAGTTCCACCAGCAGCACACTTGATAATCGCAATGGGGGCGTCGATATTCTGAGTGACTTTGCGCGCAAAGCTCAACTCCGGGCCGACAACCTTATTGACGGCTTGCAGTTCCACCCACCCGTTTGAATTCCTCTTGTTCTCCCGACCGATGGAATAGGAAAACTTCACCCCGGCCTGGGCCTTTTCCAATCCGACAAAAGGTGGAAAACGTTTGATGTCATTCACCTTTGAATCGGATCCCACCATATTGGACTGACCTGCAAATATAAAGACACGCAAAGTCTGTTGATCCTGTGCTTCGACAGTATGGCCGAGCAGTAACAGGGTTAACATCCATAGGGAGTTGAATTGAGTCATACTAATCATGCAAACATCCTTTCAGGTCTCAGGTGAAACGTATTAAAAATCATAGTAATGCTGACTACGAAACTTATTCCGACTCAAATCCAGGCTCCGGTTTAGTCATTGACCAATCTATCTGCTGCCCCTTGAAGACCATTCGTTTGCAATGAAATCTCTAAATCAACCTAAGATTTATCCTCTAAAAATAATTCTTCAGCTGATATGTCCAATCCAGGAAACTGATTGGAAAAAAAATGTTCCTTCTGAGTAACAACCCGAACGGCTTGTTCTGTCTGTATTTTGAAATCGTAAAGATGGATTTCTTTTTTATCCGGATCAACGATCCAATATTCACTCACTCCATGCTTTGCATAGATTTCACGTTTGATTTCTGTATCGAACTTGGCATTGTTTTTCGACAAAATTTCCGCTATCCAATCTGGCGCTCCTTGGGCGCCCTGTTGAGTTAGAATGGATTTATTCGCGTTACTTACAAACAGAAGATCTGGTTGGAAAATATTTTGCCCGGATAATGACACATCAAAAGGAGCACTGTAAATCACACCCATCGGTTTATCCTTCAAGTAAATCGCCAACACCACTCCCAAGTTACGGGAGATGGTTTGATGATATCGGTTAGGCGACGGTGACATGTAAAGCTCTCCTTGAATGAGTTGATACCGTGGCCCGGATTCCGGCAATTTCAGGTAATCTTCCCGAGTAAATCGCCCAATGCCTCCAACAATACTACTCATATTTTAGTTATGATTTCCATCGCATTCATGTCAAGTAAATACGTGTTATAACAAACACCAGGCTTCTGCTGAGCTAAAGGACTGTTCAAAAATAAATTCACCATTTGACGGTAGCGTCATCTTGTCGGATGCAAGGCACTAGGAGGGCGGATCCTCTCATGGGGTTTGAACCGACGAGTAACGCTCCGGCCGCCATGACGGAATTCCGCCCATTCGGGCTGACGCGAAAGCGTTATTGGGGGTTCCTTTAAGGTCCTACTCAGGAATAGGGTTTCTCAATAAAGCTGAATATCGTTCTACCCACAACTGCCTGAGCATACCTGATCTACAGAAAACTCTGCGTAACAGGCAATATTAAAACCGACTATTTATTCGACTCCAGCTCTCTGCTCGACCTCTTCGGTTGTCTAGTAGATAGCTTTCCTTCAATAATTTCCAGGGCCACTCTATCATCATTTTCTTTGGCGAAGGTTTTCAGTATTTTTCGATGCATCTTCAGCACTTCACTGTCTTGCGAATTACGGGCAAGATTTTGCATCTCGTAAGGATCTCTGGACATATCAATCAGCGATTCACGGTGTTCACCCATATCGTATATGGCGTATTTGAAGTTTTCGGTGCGTACCATTCTGCCTCTGGGATGGGGAATCCCCTGAATGCTGTCAACACGCCCCCCCTGTGCCATATGATTTGAGACAATAATATATTTTCTCCAATCTTCTAAAACGGGATTTTCAGTAACCGGTTTCACCGAACGACCTTTTAACTCCTCCGGAATTTCAATGCCTGCAAAATCCATCATTGTCGGCAATGTATCAATACCAACATTAACCAGTTTATCCGTCTTGCCCGGCTTGATCTTCCCTTTGAAAGACACGATAAAAGGGATGCGGCTGGATTCATCATAAAAGACCGTTTTCTGAGCAAAGCTGTGAGCGCCTGTACAATCGCCATGATCCGCCGTGAAAATAATGAGTGTATTTTTTTCAAGACCTAAATCGGTCAAAGTTGTCAGGACTTTACCAATGTGGGCATCCGCTCTTTCAACCAACCGATAATAGCCCCACCGCATCTGCCGCCATTTATCGGCAGTAAAATCACCGACTGGAAAAGTTCGGGTGTTGTAATAGCTTCTACGCATGATCGCCATGGTATCGGTCTCGTCCCTGGTTGGACCCAAGTTAATGGGTGCCGGCGGACATTGTTCAGCTGCAGGCAAATCCCCGATTGGGCCGCCGGGAATTTCTTCACCGCGACACAACTGACAGATATCATGAGGACTGGTAAATGAGGTCACTAACAAAAAGGGCTTTTCCCGATTTCTTTTCAAAAACTCAATGGAGGGCATCGGAATCAAGTGGTCGCCACCATTACCCTTTAAGACACCCATCGAATTAAAACCATGGCGATTCTTGTCTTTCGTGCTGATATTGAGGTGCCACTTACCGAAGTAACCCGTCTCATAGCCCGCATTCCTGAAACGAACTCCCATGCTGATCATACGTTCCGGCAATGGTTTATTTTCGTTGATCTGGATCCCGGTTTCAAAGGGATAATAACCACTGAAGATCGAATTCCGAGCCGGCTTGCAGATTGGGTTCGGGGCATAGGCCCTGTCAAAACGCAATCCACTTGCTGCCAACTTATCAAGATGGGGGGTATGAATGTAATCCTTCCCCATCACTTGACTCAATACATCAGCAAAATGCTGATCGGTCATGATAAACAGAATATTCGGTTTTTCCGCCGCCCCACTAAATGACTGCAAAACCAACAGGATGACTGCAACGAAACTTGATTTCATATAATCCACATCATTGACTGGAATGGTTTCACAATGAATCCCCATGGTCAAGTAAGCGTCTGGAACGCCGATCACCTGCCCTCGTCACTGCCAGTGGCAGTTCCATAATCCATTTCATATCATAGTAAATCTCCCTATTGAAACCCAGCTATTTCCGGGCTCGCCAGAAGGCATCCGTTGAAAACTCAGGAGGTGTGTCGATGTTTACCCGTTGCGGACTTTGTATACTCACATCAATCCAGGGTCCCTGGACTCTCGAGGAGGATTGGAGAACTCCCGTGTATTCAATCAAAAGCTCCCCGGGATTCCGCTGTAGAGTGATCTGCGGAGGGTCTTCTCCACTCGAAAAACGGGTGGCTGTCCTATAGTGCTCCAATACCTGATTACCCGTCAATGAGGTGTTGTAAAGTGAAAGATCGTCCATGATTCCGTCGAAGTATTCCATGTTACCATTTCGATTATCATGGATTCGAAGATTGCCGAAACCGATTTCAATGGCGCCACTGTGATTGTAGATCTGCCCAACACCGACATCCGTATCGACAAGTTCCCCATTTAAATAAAGCTTCAAGCTGCCATTTAATTGATCCGTTTCAACACCGTCCATAACACCCACGACGTGATAGGTTACGCCCTTGCGAATGGTTGTGCGAGTGAACACGGTATTGCCAAATGCCGGTCCCCAGGCAGCACCCGGGCCATCTCCCGCGCTGCCATTGAATGCATACCAGATTAAAACCGCCGCTCGGGGATTGGCCTCTCGTTGCGTTCCATAAAGGTACATCGACAAGGCCCGGGTTCCTCCGCCTTGTTCATATAAGATGGCCGCTTCACGGGTTCCATCAGCCAATTCTCTTGGCAGGGTATTGGCACGAAACCAGAGTTCAATCGTCTTGTTCGTCCAGGGCCCCCGGTTGATGTTCAGATCGACTCCATTATTTACGGCCACCTTTTGGGATAATGAGCGATTGAATCGTATTCCCGAACCCTGTGCTTCGTTCGGAATCAATCCGGCGACATCAAGTGTCGCAGCATTGACCGTCGTCGCGGTTCCGAGGTTTTCGGGATCGAGGCCCAGCGCAGAACTACTGATTACTGATCCTGCCGTTTCACTGAATGTCCAGTAACGTACCGGTTGATCCAAAAGGACTCGCTGTTGATAGGAAGCCCGCTCTGTCTGGAAAAACACCTCTCCGGATTGGAGGTTTGGAGGATTGGCGCGATCCCCTATTCCAGAAAACTGAAGACGGTAATATTTCCCAGCTACCAGATTGTCCGTGCGAAGCAGCACCCTCCGTTTTCTTTCCTGGTATTCCAATCCAAGTAAATCCAATCCATCAATGGAATAACGGGAGATATCCAAGGCTGACAAGGCATCGAGGGATTCATCAAATACGAGCTCCACAATGTTGATGGCAGCTCGTGCGGTCACACCTTCAACCTGGGGAGGCTGAAAATCAGGCACCACCTGCAATGTCGCTTCCGGACTTTCAACAGGCAGATAGGTTCCGTTTCGATTCGTTGCGACCACTCGTATCGCTGCTCCATCCAGTTCACGGGTCACGTCGCTTAGAATCAACTCGTCGTCGTCAACACCTGAGACGGGTTCTTCATCCACATACCACTGGTAAGTGACCAACCCAGTCGCTGATCCAGTCACCCGGGTCGTAAAACGCGCCTCGCCAAACTCAGTCACCTTCAAATCCCGGGGGACTCCGGCCATGGTCAACGGTCTGAATCCATTCAAATTATTTCCCAAATCCACATCGACAACAACCGGATCCAAAAGCAACCCTGCTATCCGATCGTCTTTTATACCCTCAACTCCCAATCGAAGGCGTCGAGGTTCGATCGCTGAAACGGTCAACAGGATCGTTTGCGAATCCATCAGGGTCACCATTTGTATTTCAATGTCCTGCTCCTCAAAGTGATAACGCTGGGTATCCAGGGCAATCTCTTCGGCCACAGGTCGGGAAAAGTATACCAGAACTCCATGGGGATTGCCCGATCCCCTGGTGCCGACCACCTTCAATTCATCCGAGGGGATGACAATATAATCTGCACTGACAAGAGGACTCCACTGCTCACCGGTTCGCACGCGCGCCCGCACTTGTGCAGAACGGATGATCGTGATCCTATTTTCGGTTTCTGACCCCGGGCGAATCAAACCTCCCGGTAATCGCGGATCAGTTCCATCCAAGGTAAAGAAGATTTTCCCGGAAGAAGTGGAAGCAGTAATGACCGTGCCGCTTTCGATCTCCCCTCCTTTCAGACTTAGGTTCGGGGCCATTACTTCGGGAAGCCATCTCCTTTGTCTGAACTGATTGAGCACAATGGCAGTACGTGCTGGAAAGTAGGAATCGATCAGTCTGTTGACTTCGACAATCCACTCGTCCTCGGGAGTATAGGGATCGTTTGCGCGGTGGGCGTCTCCCCAACGCGCCGCTTCCGCAACGAGTGCCAGTCGAATCTCATCCACTCGGGACATCCAACTTGCCGAGGCTCGCGCAGGTGTCAGAATGCCATCATCGAACAGATGTTTTTGAACTCGGTCTGCGAAGAATAACCGATATTCCGTATTCCCGGTCAATCGTTGATGCAACCCCGTTGCCCGATTGGATACATTCCGCTCCGTGATGTCGGTGTTAATAGCCAGACTGTTTCGCGCAGAATCACCGACCGACCGTTCGGAATCCCATGCAAAGAATTTGAATCCCTCCCCCTCCAGGCGACGTCGACCGGCTCTCCAATTGCCATTATCCCAATCGGTGTTACCCGAATAGAAATTCAGGATCATGTAATCGACAAAGTTCTCCAGATCCAGGAATTGGCTGAGATCCTCCAACAGCGTAACCGACCTAAGATCACCTGCAGCAACGGCCATCATTGCCTCCCATGCCTGAAGGTCACCATCAATAGCCTCAACCAAACCTGGTTGTTTATTGAAATCCTGCACGACATCATACTCTTCTTCGCTGCCGCCGAAGTTTTCTGCCATGAATTCACTCTCGGCACGATCGAACAGATGATAAAAACCCCAATACAAACCATTGATATACAAATGGACATGCCCCTGATTGATGGTTTTATGCCCCATAGCCACCTGAATATCCCGATGCCATTGGTCTCGGGTATACTGAGCACGTCTCCGCTGATTCGCATTGGGATGAATCCATGAATCCCCGTTCTGTCCGCGAAGAATCACATTATCGAATCGGTCCACTTCGCTGTCCTCATACAATTTAAACCTCAACCTCCCGGGACCGTGTGCGCGGCGGAACGCTATGCGCATGTTGTGTTTCGCCCGATTAAAACTCCTGCTGGCATTGCCCTGCATTCGTAATGCCGCATTCACCTGCAATTCCTCACCATGTGGAAAATCAAAGAACTCCACTGAAATCGGACGTTCCCAGAAATCTCCTTTCGCCTGCGAATTGGAATAGATTCCCGTAGTCTGATCAAAAAGGTCATCGACAGCAATCGCGATGGAAATGGTAGGATGCGTACGCAGCGAATCAATGATCTGATTTCGATACTGAGCGCTCTCAACAACATCCGGATCCATTTCGTAATCGGCATTTTGAGTATGCCATGTATTGGGATAACCCGACGGTCTAACCGGTTGATGAATGACGTCCAGTAGAAAAAGATAAGTCTGCGATCTTGAAGGACTGGACAGGTACCCAGGCTTGACCGCCATTGCTCGAAGTACCGTTGTCGTGGAAATGGAGATGGAGCGGGAGTAGGCTCTGCCTGTCTCCGGTGTCGGCGCTGACCCATCTTTCGTATAAAAGATGACGGCATCAAGCGTGTCTGATGCCAATTCCACTTCAACGGGATCTTCAAAGAATCCGCGTCCGACGCTGAATGCCACATCATTAACAAACCCCAGTATTCCGTCATTGCGATTCGGCATACCCGGAGTTGGATCGGTAAAGTAAAAAAAAGACTCATCAACCCATGGGACCGAACCACTGGACTGGAAACGGCCGTATGAAACATCACTCCTTTGTTCGGGGTAGTTTTGATTCGCACTGCCGAACGCGCTTACCACGGTCACCCCATCCGGTTGCACCAGGGCGATGTATTCGCCTTTGCGCCTCAGCTTGAAGGGAACACGTAGACTTTTCGCCGGACTGTTCTCTCCAAATTCATCAGAGCCCTTAGCAAAAACAACCCCATACGCGAATGGTTCAATCTGAGTGGTTGGAAACACCCATTTCTGTAAGTTCTGCGGATCATCGGTCAAATACCACCCCTTCAGATCAAGCCTTGTCTCTGAGGCATTATGAATCTCGATCCAATCGGGAAACCTCCCTGATTCATCTGCCAGAGTCCGTGTATTGGAAGCCATGAATTCAGTCAATACCGGGCCCTGAGCCCCACAGGAAAGGAGACTCAGAAAACAGCCGAACGCGTAAACCGGGAAAACCTTCCACAATAACCGATAGGGTTTCGAATCAACTGACTGACCAAAATGCTTTGTTTTCAATACATCATTTCATAGCAGAAATCCTGCCAAAATGCGATATAAAGCTGGGATTAATATGAAGCACCCGGGGATGCTTGATCGGTCCCTTAACAAAGGGTAAGCGACTTACTTGTTCAGCAACTTACGGATGAGGGCGGACTGTTTATTATCGAGCACCTGTGAGCAGGCGAGGCCATTGCCGAAAGTGACGTATTCGTTTAATTGCCAGACCACTTTCTTGTCACGAGTAATCTCAAAGATCTGCGGGTTGTCTGGGCCGGCGTGGCAGTTGCCTACAATAAAGTTTCCGTTCGCCAATTCGGTGAGAAAAGTGGTCCATTTAAGATCGATATCGGTTTCGGGTACAGTGCCTTTAATTTTCCAAACCACTTCACCTTCCGGCGTCACTTCAACCACGCTGTTGCCACTTCCGGAAGCAATGAGAGTATTACCACTCCGCAGACGGATGGCCCCATAAACCCTTGTATTGATATTGTACTCCCAAACAATTTCACCCTTACTGTTATACTCGGAAACCACACCCGGCTGCTCGGCGCAGGCAAGATAGTTCCCGTTGGCCAGTTTGCGTACCTGTCGTGTATTCTGCCGCCCCTCACTACCGAGCTTAATCTCGCTGTGGATCGTGCCTTCCTTATCAACCTCAATGATTCGACCCACTCCGCTCTCGGCAATCATGGTCCGCCCGTTGGCCAGGCGGGTGAAAGCGTGGATATGGACCCGCTTCCCCTTATTGCCATTCATAGCGGCACAATCGTAGGTCCAGACCACTTTTTTATCCAAAGTCATTTCAATAAGTGATGTCCAGTTCTCGTGAAAGAGGATATTGCCATTATCGAGAAACTGGATGTCATGATGTCCAGCATGCCCTTGTTTGACACCGGCCGTTGAATGAGACCATATGACCTTACCACCGGCTTCGCAGATGGCGACGATATCCTTCCCGTAGGAAGCGCTGGCAAGAACCAAACGCTCGGCCTGGGTGAATTCAACATGACTGAACAAAAAAACGAGCAGAATCAGAAAATAACGCATAAATAGGTCTCCGGGTTTGTTTTGAACTGCCTATTTCTAGATTCTTGGCAGCCAACTTCCTGCATAATAAACGGTTGCAGCACAGCTCGCCATACCAAATTTCGAAAAAGCACCTGAAGGAATTATTGCCAAGGGACCGCTCAAAAGAAAACTTTTCTCCAAAGCTTGTTTTATCGCCATTTTTTTGGCAATCTCACCATTAACAGTTTTAAAGTGTATTGCCCTTTCGACAAGTTGATGCCTGTCCGCTGCAGACGATCTTTGACTCTTCTGGTTGCCACCATTCTGTTTTGGCCATTCCCCTCCTTTTCGGCTCAAAAGAATACGGTGAAATCACCCTTGCTGGAATTGGTTAATGACTATTGTATCAGTTGCCACAATCCTGAAAAAAAGAAAGGTAAACTGGATCTAAAGAGCCTCCTGCATGTGGATATGGCTCAACATTTGGAAACTTGGAAAGAGGTGGCCTGGATGTTACGCGAGCGTGAGATGCCTCCTGATGATGAACCGCGGCCGAGCGAAGCAGACTATTCGACTGGAACGGATTGGCTCGATCGAAGAATTTCAATTCTCAATACCGAAAAAAATAAGCCGCCTGCCATTTCATCAAAACTGGCAATGGTAAACAAGTATTGCGTCAGTTGCCACAACGGAGAGGAGAATAAAAGCGGTTTGAATCTGGATGCCATCCGGTTCGAAGAAGCGACACAGCATTCCGAAATCTGGGAAAAAGTGATCACTCGACTTCAGTCACGCCAGATGCCTCCACCGAATCGGAACCGTCCCAGTGAACAAACCTACGCAGCCGTGCTTGAATCATTAACGACTAAGCTCGATAAACATACGATCACCCACCCTAAACCCGGTCGTGTAGCGACGTTTCGACGACTCAACAGGACGGAATATCAGAACTCCATCCGGGACCTGCTCGGCGTCGATATAGATGCGTCAAGTTTGCTTCCTAAAGATGAAGAAAGCTATGGATTTGATAATGTTACTGTCGGCACACTATCACCCAGCTTAGTGGATCGCTATATCTCGGCAGCTCAAAAGATCAGTCATTTGGCCGTCGGGAGGCAATCAAGCAAGCTGGGGGGAGACACCTTCCGAGTACCTCCTGACTATACTCAGGAGAAACACGTAGAGGGTCTCCCCATTGGCACACGCGGCGGTGCTTTGCTGACCTACACATTCCCGCAGGATGGGGCATACGAATTCGAAGTCCTGCTCTCTCGCGACCGTAATGAACATGTGGAAGGTCTCAACGGCTCCCATGAGATGGAGATTCTGATTGATCGCGCCATGATTGAACGATTTACAGTGATGCGAATCGGCGATGCAAGTCACAAGGATGTGGATAAGCACTTGAAAACGAGAACCTTTGTTCAAGCAGGCCCCCGAAAAGTGGGCGTTACCTTTCTGAAGAAGCCTTATTCACTACTCGAAAACAAACGACAGCCGTTCGAGGCGCATTTTAATTTCCACCGCCACCCGAGGCTCTCCCCAGCCGTATACCAAATCTCCATCACCGGACCCTTCGAAGCCAAAGGCGCCCATAAAACACCAAGCAGAAAAAAGATCTTCATCAAACAACCGAGTGGAGCGAGTGACGAAGAGCCCATCGCACGCGAAATTCTGACAAACCTTATGAAACGAGCGTTTCGTCGTGCCATTGTGGAATCTGACTTAATGAAACCGATGACATTCTACCGTAATGAGGCTCACAAAGCTGGGTATGAAGCAGGGATTGAAAGTGCACTCAACTCGATTCTCGTCAGCCCTGAATTTCTCTTCCGTATTGAAAAGGAACCCATCCAGGGAACCTCTGGAACAGCCTATCGAATAAGTGATCTTGAGCTGGCGAGTCGGCTTTCGTTTTTTATTTGGAGCAGTCTACCTGACGAAGCGTTGCTTGATTCAGCAATCGCCGGAAGACTGAGCGATTCAAATGAGCTTGAAAAGCAAGTGCGCCGCATGTTGGCAGATCATCGCTCCAACAGCCTGACCATGAACTTCGCAAGTCAATGGCTCCACTTGCGCAATCTCGATTCTATTCGACCCGATTTGAGACGTTACCCTGACTTTGATGATAATTTGCGTCAGGCCTTCCGCAAAGAAACAGAGCTGTTTGTTGAAAGTATTTTCCGGGAAGACCACAGCGTATTAAAGTTACTCAATACGGACTACACATTCCTGAATGAAAGACTGGCCCATCATTATGGTATTTCCGGTATTTACGGCAGTCGATTCAGGCGCGTCACTCTCGATCCGAAACATAAGCGTGGCGGTCTTCTCAGACAAGGCAGCATTCTCACGGTTACCTCCTATGCCACACGCACCTCTCCCGTGATCCGAGGCAATTGGGTGCTCGAAAACATCATCGGAACACCTCCGCCTCCACCTCCGGCGAATATTCCAGCCCTCGAAGAAAACAAGGTGGATGCGACGCTATCAATGAGAGAGCGCCTTGCGGAGCATCGGGCCAATCCCGCCTGCGCGAGCTGTCATGATCGAATGGATCCTGTCGGATTTGCTCTTGAGAACTTCGATGCAGTGGGACGATGGAGAGACTTTGAAAACGGGACTGCAATAGACGTATCGGGAGGACTTCCGGACGGCAGCACCTTTGTGGGAGTTGAAGACCTGGAGCACGGGCTACTGAAACGCCCTGAATTATTTGTTCGCACTTTGAGCGAAAAACTGCTGACCTTCGCACTCGGGAGAGGCGTTGAATTCTACGATGCTCCTGCCATCCGTCAAATCGTGAGAGAGGCGAAAGCCCACGAATTCCGTTTTTCATCCATCATACTTGGAATAACAAAGAGCATACCTTTTCAGATGAGAGCCACATCAAAAGACCCGATTGCCGAAACCCATCAAAACTGAACTAACACGGACCTCATGAAATTCATCACCAAGAAGTCACTCCCCCGGAGAACCTTCCTAAAAGGAGTCGGAGCATCCTTAGCGCTGCCGCTTTTAGACGCCATGATTCCGGCAGCAACGGCCTCCGTCAATGTTTCGGCAATCGGAGTGCGACGACTCGGCTATGTCTTCATGCCCATGGGATGCGATGAGTCGCGATGGACCCCTGAAAGCGAGCATACTCTTGATAAACTTTCACCCATTCTGGATTCCCTGAAACCCGTCAAGGATAAGCTGACGGTCTTTACCAACATGGAGTTGAAATCCGCGTACCCGGGTTCCCACGCAACGTCGAATTC
>DUCD01000169.1:13199-28556 GCA_012959985.1 Verrucomicrobiales bacterium
CCGACCAGGTAGCGGCAAAGCAGATCGGCCACCAAACTCAGCTTCCCTCATTGGAGCTGGCAATGGATCTATTGCAAACGGTCGGCCAATGCGACAATGGATATGCCTGCGTCTATCAAAACAATTTGTCATGGTCGTCTCCAACGACGCCACTGCCTGCAGAAGCTCACCCTCGTTTAGTCTTTGAAAACTTATTTGGAGAAGGAGGTACTCCCGAAGAGCGCCGCACTGCGTTGCGCCAACGAGCCAGTTTACTTGATTCTATTACAGAGGATATGAACCGCCTCAAGCTTGATCTTGGAGTAAGAGATCAGGTTCGCGTTTCTGAGTTTCTGGATTCAATTCGCGAAGTGGAGCGACGCATTCAAAAAGCAGAGATCGATTCAAAGGATAGTCCATTACCGGATCTTGACCGCCCGATGGGCGTCCCTGATTCCTACGGCGATCACGCCAGACTGATGTTCGATCTGCAACTGCTCGCGTTTCAAGCTGACATCACCCGCATCACCACATTCCAGATCGCTCGGGAAACGAGCAATCGAACCTATCCCGAAATCGGAGTTCCCGACCCGCACCACCCACTGTCCCACCATGGAGATGATCCAGGCAAGATTGCGAGAATGGCGAAAATCAATGCATTCCACGTCTCTCTTTTTGCCGAATACCTTGAAAAACTCCAGAACACCCCGGAAGGAAACGGATCATTACTGGACAGTGTTTTACTTCTTTACGGTAGTGGCATCGGTAATCCGAATGTTCACAATCACACCAATCTACCCATCATCGTCGCGGGCGGCGCTGCCGGTGGGATGAAAGGAAACCGTCATATCCGCTACGACAAACCCACTCCTCTTGCCAATTTGCATCTCACTCTATTGAACAAAGCAGGTGTGCGGCTGGATAAATTCGGCGACAGTAATGGAAAAATCGACAATCTTTTTGAACCCTTGTCTTTGTAACCCGCAACCCCTTCAATGAAAAACTCGCTGTGATGGTATCTCTCTTCAGAATCAATCATTCCACTCATCGAAAACCCGGAATTAGGTGGAGCCACAATGTCGGGATTCTCGCGCTGGTATTCGAAATGTTGTTTGTCATCCCAGCGCAGGCGGGCAACTCTTCGCTCGTAGACGCTGTTGAAGCGCAGGATTCTGCTCGAATTTCAAAACTACTATCCGGACCGATCGAGGTAAACGTTTCGCAGGTCGATGGCATGACCGCGCTGCACTGGGCGGCTCACCACAACGATGGGAAACTCGGAAAACGACTATTGGCCCTAGGAGCGAATGCTTCTGCACAGAACCGTTACGGCATAACCCCTCTCTATCTTTCCTGTGTTAATGGAAATGCAAACCTGGTCCGTGCCCTTCTCGAATCAGGAGCCGATCCAAACACAACGATCCACGGAGGTGAATCCGCATTGATGACCGCAGCTCGAACGGGAGATGGCGATGCTGTCACCGCACTGATCGGTGCGGGAGCAGAGATAGACGCCAAAGAACGCAATGGACAGACAGCGGCTATGTGGGCAGCTGCAGCAGGACAGTCAGACGTTATTCAAGCGCTTCTCACAGCGGGTGCGGATTTTCAATCGCCTTTAGAAAGATCTGGATTCACTCCCTTCTTCTTCGCGATTAGAGAAGGCAGAACCAAAGTAGTAAGGATGCTGCTGGATGAGGGCACCGAAGTCAATGCGATGATGAACGCTTCGAAACCCAGGGGTAGACTCCCTAAGAAGGGAACAAGTCCTTTACTTCTGGCAGTGGAAAACGGGCATTATGATTTAGCCGTTGAATTACTCGATGCAGGAGCCGATCCCAATGACGATCGTTCGGGATTCACCATTCTGCATTCGCTCACCTGGATTCGCAAACCTGATTTCGGAGAATCATCCGCCGGGGATCCCGCACCTCATGGATCGGGTCGACGGAACAGTGATCAGTTTATCCGGGAACTCGTCAAACGGGGTGCCGAGGTCAACGCCCGCCTGAAAAAGGGAAGAAGGGCCGGCAGAGGTCATGTAAGTGTGATTGGAGCCACACCCATTTTTCTTGCCTCTGACAGAGCCGATCTCGCGTTAATGAAACTTCTTGTAGAGCTTGGAGCAGATCCGTTTATCTCGAATGAGGATGGCACAACACCACTAATGGTTGCCGCAGGTATCGGCAGTACCGCTCCCGAAGAAGAAGCGGGCTCAGAAGCTGAATGCCTCGCTGCGGTCAAATATCTGGTTTCTCTGGGTGCACAGATTAATACGGTGGATGCCAACGGGGAAACAGCAATGCACGGAGCAGCTTACAAAAACATCGCATCCATGGCGGTATACCTGCATGAGCAGGGGGCTGATATACAAATCTGGAATACCAAGAATGCATTGGGAAGAACACCGCTTCTGATAGCAGAAGGATATCGTCCAGGAAATTTCAAACCCTCATTTGCAACGGTCGATGCCATTACCACGGTGATGCTGGCCAATGGCATAAAGCCACCAACCGGCCCAAAGCCAAAACATACCAATTATGCTAATTAGACGTTGTTCAGTCTGCATTTCTCATACTTCCCTCAAAAATTGAGGCTTCCGTCATCAACTGTTTATTTCTACGCTGCCCTTGCCTCGTAGACCATGATTGATCCAATCCGACGTCTGATTCTGTCCAGGATTATTAAAATACAACGGATGGTGAAAATTTTTCTGAAGGAAAGTCTTCTGTTTGCCAGCCCGGCTTGAATCGCAGGGGTTCTCGTTTCTTTGCCAAACTTCAATGAGTTGTGGGAGCGGAGGAAATTGCAATAACATCTACGAACGAAAAGCAGCGGGAAATGGGCGTGCACGCATAATCAGGAACTACACTCTACGAATTTCGGTTTGATTATCCCTGAATCGGAAATTCCACTGGCAAGGATTAATTCAACAATGTAAGATGCGCCGAATTTGTCACCCAAACCCAAATGAAGTAGTCTTATATCCATCATGACTTTCAGAATATCTTTCAAATCAATCATTCCGCTACTGTTGTTCGCACTTGGGGTATGCCAAACTCTGCTTACAATTCCCACTCAGGCAGCCGAAAATGATTCCGTAAAACCTCTTCCTCGTCTGGGTCGCCCCGGTGGAGACCGGGCTCCACTATTAGAACGTTTTGACCAGAATAAAGATGGGATCCTGAATAAGGGTGAACGTATCGCCGCACGTTCATACCTTCATGAACAAACCCGGGAGCGTACGGTTGCTGATATCATGAAAAATGATCGTAACAAAGACGGGAAAATAACCCAGGACGAATTTCCACAGAGGCGTGGACGCCGTCGGGGTCCCTCACTGGAATCAGCCGATAGCAATGGCGATGGAGGCATCGATGCCAAGGAAGCAGGTGAGTCCATTTATCAATCCAGGTTCAAGGACAGTGATCCACTGACTGTTCCCGGGGCGGAAAAACTTCAACCAACCAACGCAGTAAATACGGCGAATGGTCTATACGATGAATCTGTTCTGAGAACATTTTTTCTGCAATTTGAGGACAATGATTGGTTGAATGAAATGCATGACTTTTACCGAACAGATGCTGCCGTACCGGCAGATCTTACTGTGAATGGAAGAGTGTATGAAAACGTGGGTGTTCGTTACCGTGGAAATTCTTCCTTTAGTTCTGTCCCACCAGAGCTAAAGCGTTCACTTGACATCAATATCAGCTATGGATCGAAAAAACAAAGACTGTTCGGTTACAAAACAATCAATTTATTGAATGGACATGGTGACCCGACCTATATGCGGGAAGTGCTGTATTCAAAAATAGGACGAAATTATTTTCCGGCATTCAGAGCCAATTTTGTGAAACTCGTGATCAATGGGGAAAGTTGGGGGATTTATCCGAACATTCAACAATACAATAAGGATTTTCTGGAAGAATGGTTTGGTTCCAGTAAAGGCGTTCGATGGAAAGGTCGTGGATCCCTTACCTATGAAGGTTCCAATCGAGAAGGATACAGTGGTTACATCGCCAAAACAGGAAACACCCCCGATCAGGCATGGACGGATCTTGCCAATTTGTGCCGGGTGTTGAAAGAAACTTCAGACGAAGAACTGCTTGCCAAATTAAACCCCATTTTTAATATCGATGGTGCGCTTTGGTCCATTGCCCTTGAAAACGTTTTTGTTGACGAGGGTTATTTAATTCGAGGAAGTGACTACAATCTTTATCAGGATAAAAACCGACGTTTTCATTTACTGCAGCACGATGGCAATGAAGTGTTAAACCGCCCAGGCGGTCCCGGTATCCCACGTAGTATGGATGCCACGCAATTACCGTTGTATCATGAAGCGGACAATGAAGGGCGACCGGTCGTCCATCGCCTGTTGAATATCCCTCAGATTCGCGCACGTTACACGGCTCATGTCCGCACGATTATCGATGATTGGCTGAATTGGGAAAAACTCCAACCTATCGTTGCCAGCTATAAGGCTTTGCTTGATTCAGAGATTAAAAAAGATATTCGAAAAGAATCAGGCTACGAAGATTTTGTTCGTGGCGATGTCCTTACCGTTGAAAATGGTCGCGTTCTTGGGATTAAACAGTTTGTTGAAAAGAGACGCACATTTTTATTAAGCAATCCAGCGCTCACAGCGGCTGCACCGGTAATTAAATCAGTGACCCTGAATGAAGGAAAAGGTCAACCGATTCCCGGAGAACGAATTCCCGTATCTGTGGAAACCGGTAAAAATTCCATACCGGATAAAGTTGTTCTCCACTGGTCAACTTCGAAACATAAACCGTTCCAGCGAATTTACATGGCAGATGGAAGTGAAGGCGTCTTCACTGCAGCAATTCCAAAACAGAATAAGGGAGAGAAAATTCATTATTATATCGAGGCTCTTTCCAGTATCGAAAACCCTGTTGCAAGCTATATGCCAACAGAGGCTGAATTCAATGCATTCACTTTTAAGGTCAAAGCGAAATAGCAACATGTCAGGCCTTGATAACCCACTTGAACTTGGAATATGACTACGGACTGAACCTGTCCTTTGCGAATTGTGGAGCCTGTTTATTCGTACAGAGTCATTTCATACGGCTCAGTTTCTAAGATCAACAGTATCAGTTGCGATCTCAAATCTATTGCCCTGTTATATGCTCTTGTGGCCATGCCTTGACCAACTCGAGGGTTGCAAGGTAATTCAACCGACCATGGCCCGTGCCCTTATCCCATCCAGGTGCGCCAAGATCGTCCGCTCCCCTTTTTATTAGTTCAACAACTATTTTCACGTCCAAGTCCGGACGTAGAGATCGAGTTAAAGCAACAGGTGAAGTCGCCATTGAAGCGGCAAGAGTTGTGTTCGGTTTCCTAAGCAATTTGAATCCGGTTTTACTTCCTTTATCATCCATGGGACAACATATAATTATGTTTCCTGAAGGCGCAACGACATCGATTTGCTCGCCGTAGTTGGACCCTTTTTTCCTCTGCCTATTTCCGTAAAGGTTTCTCTCCATCTCCTTCCATCCATGCCAATTGCTCCAACGATCAAGACCTCATCCGGCAGGTAGCTGAAGTCCATTTCACAATCAGAATTACCGGAACTTATCACAACGACAACATCATTATCAACAGCATATTCAAAGGCCTCTGACATATCTGGAGAAGAGACAAAGCTACAATTGATGACCTTACAGCCTTTATCCACCAAGAAGCGCATCGCCTGACTGGCTTTCTTGCTCATTAATTCATCTCGCAGGCGCTGGCTTTGCATTCTTGTTTTCGGTCTTCCGTAAAGCGCCATAATTACATGGCATCCGGGCGATAAACCCTTAATTCCAAAACCATTTCCATCTTCTGCGATTATCAGACCCGCAACTCCCGTACCATGAGATTTTGCGTGATCTTTAAAAGCAAAGGTCATTCCGGGCAGCCGATAAATCTCCTGGATCTGGTTCCTTAGCTCTGGATGGCTTGCGTCGACATCTCCCTCAGCGATTCCAATCAGGCATTCAGGAATCCCTCTGCTATGTTCCCAGACCGCGGAGACATTCATTGACTTGAAATAGTGTTACCGGTAATGCAACGGATCATCCGATCCACTGTTTGGCAGCGCATTCCATCGTGCCGCCTGATCCTTGTCCGTCCTGCACCCAATGAAGGAGATAGCAAATAGGAGGCATATAAAATTAAACATTAGCAGGATGGGCCGGAAACCATCTCTCCAAGCAGATAAGGTGAAACTACGGAAATCTTTTGTGCTGATCCCCTGAGTGCGGGATGCAGTTTTTCCCGGGTGAGACCGCATTGATTTCGAGTGTCTTGCTGAAGTCATTTTCTGTGTCGATGGTTTCGAAAAACTCAGATCACAGTGTGCTTCCGCAATCAACCGTGACAAGAAAATCGATAATTCACTCATGACAAGTAAGTTAAAACGAATACTTTAATGAGACAATTCTATTCTAGAGACTGTAACGTTCTGACACATCCTTCAATGATCGACCTTTTCCCTACACGAGTCCGGTGGGTTCGTTTTTGTAGAGAACGGATAGGGATTATTCGACATGGCGGGAAATGTTCAGGAAATCTTCAGGAAATCTTCAGGAATGGTGCTGGGATTGGTATAGAGATAGGTATTACAGTTCCTCCCCGGGTAACAATCCTTTAGGTGATAATTCGGGCGCGTCCCGCGTCATTCGTGGTGGCAACGTGTTTGGCGTGCGAGTGTCTGCCCTCGCCAAATACGGGCCGGACTTTACGGAGGATTTTGTTGGTTTCCGTTCTGTTCTGCCCGCAGGTAAGCCATAACAGAGACGGAGCGGCCAGTGCCGGGTTGCGAAAAGAGGGACGAGTGAAGCGAACCCGACCCTGATCTGCGGAGTCGGGAGGGGGTAACGCCAAGGGAGCTACGAGCGTGGGAATGTTGCGACTGTCCAAGGCAGAATGACAGCAGGGCTATTTTATTGGCCCCACAGGTCTTTCACCCCGGAGATCTCTCATTTTTCCGTGGGTGCGGTATGAACATAACCAAACCCCGAAACACGTCGCACCACGCTATTTCTTATGTCAACTTCGGGTTGATAAAACTGGAGAATAACCGGCTTTCCTTCCTTCAGCCCCTCGATGGCCTTCACCGAACTCTCCCAAAACTTAAGCATTTTTTTCTCAGTATCGCCTCCACTATAATGCGGCTGGTAAATGGTGAACTGACACTCTTCAGCCAGGATCTTGAACGGCTTGGCCTTGCGTCCTGCCACGTAAGATCTTCCATCATCCTCCCCTGTCGGAACGCGAATCGTGGCCTTACCATCCGCCACAAAGGTGATCTTTGCGCCTTCACGGACTTGTCCAAGGGCAATGGAGGGGAGGTGAATCTTGATGTTGCCGGCTTTGAGAATCACCAAATCAGTGTCGGAGGCCGCCTTGCACACCAGGATTGAAACCAACCAGACCGAAAGGAAAACACCGGTGCGGATTATACTGCAAAAGGAGTTGCCAATTATCATTTTCATACTAGTAACGATGGAGTCGACCTCTCAAACGCGCGAGCGAATAGTTGTAAGTAATTTGTAACAAGGATCACACTCTGGCTTCAGTCCTTGATCTTGGGAACCAAAAATGCCGAGTTGAAAACCGCCGCTGAAGCCCTCCTCTGCTAACTGACAACCACCTCCGGATTTGCCTCGAATTTTCGAAAGGGATATCTGTAGATCCTTTACAAGTTATCGCCAAAAGCGAACCCTGAACTATTACCGTGTTTTATAAAAAAATGAAAACAGTCCGAGGTATCACTCCCGGATTACTCGAAAGAACAGAGCCGGACTGGTTGCGCTACCTGTGTAGGGATTATTCTGGTTGCTTACTTTTGTCCATGGACCGGTAACAGCAGGCGCTTCCTGCAAAACACCCCCTCCGGCCCAGATAATACTGATATCGCCCTGCACCAAGACCGGTTTCTCAAGAACAGGTGGATCCGTTTGTGCGGGCGCGAATATGATGTCTCCGGCCCCACCGTGCCTAATGCGTCCTGCAGAGTCGATGATCAGCGGTAAATCTGCTATAGGTGCTCCCGACTCGATATAAGCGGCATCCAGTCCATCATAGCGAGCGCGATTGGCCCAGAAGTATTGGATCTCCAGGTCCTGGCTCCTTGATCCGTCGCCGTTTGGACCCGGGCCGCGTTTATCATCGTCGTCGATGCCGATGTTGAATCCCATGGTGAAGCCGTCGTCAAGTTTGTTACCGATTTCCGGATCTTCGAACAGTATTTTCTTAAACCGCATTTCCGTTCGCCAGCCTCCTTCAACTTCCTTACCGAAACCGAACATATCGCCCTCTTCACCGTAAGTCCAATCAACCGCAGCGGCCCATCGCAGCGCCCCTCCGTCTTTTGCGCCGCTGGGATGTTCGGTGTCCGAGGTTTTTCCTTCATAGTTGAAATAGAGATGCCCCCCATAGGCATCTTCGGAAGTGTCGGTGTTGATGTCGAAATCGTCATTCTGCACATCGACAACGATTTCAATCGAATCGTCTTTCCAGTAGGAACGTGCCGTGTCATCGGTATTGATGACATCGTCTTTGACATCGACTCCGACATAAACCCATTCATCATCATGTGACAGGTAAAAAGTAAAACTGGAATCGGCGGGATTATCCCAGGAACGGTCATTCGGAAATGCATTGATATGCCCATGAATTCCACCAATGACAGCGACACCTTCAAACCCACCATATTCAGCGGAAGAAATCTCAGCATCTTGTTTCACGGACCTGTTGGCTACTTTAGGTGCAATGGCGGAGGTGTGATCCGGATCCGACCATGGTCCTTCCGCTGTTTGGTCAAAATCGAAAATATCAAACAGAATAACCGTTAATGTCGTCGGATTGGGCGACAGGGTATTCGGGTTGTTGGCATTATCCTGGACATCCTTGACGGTAAGCGTGTAGCCGGTCAATTGGGTCAGCTTTGAAACTTTCAAAAGTACCGAATCGCCTTCGGTTGATAAGGCAGCCGATTCCACCGTAACTCCCTTATCCACACTATAGTTTTCAATGTTTTCTGCGGAGGCAGCAGAAACGCGTTCAGAAAAACCGACCGTAATTTCGTCCAGATTGCCCCCCGTAACGGCAAAATCAGCCATAGGTGAGGTGGTGTCCGCAGTAACAAATAATGTTGCGGAAAAACTTGTGGTCGCGTTGCCGTTGGCGTCCGTGACCTCGACACGGAATTGATCTCCGCTCATGGACAGAGTGGTTTCCTCAACCCTATAGTGGGTCAGGGTCGCTCCATCGATAGGACTGTTGTTATGAAACCATTGCAGCGTGGCTGGTTGTGCTGCGGTAAAATCAACTGAAAAAGTTGCGGGGGAAGGTTCCGAAACGGATTGGTCGAAAGGATGACCCAGAAGGGCAAGGGATGGATTGGCTACATAGGGCTGGGCAACGCTCGCCGGAATTTGCTCTTGTATACCGTCCGGGCGTTGCCAACCGAGGCGCCACCAGGAGCCTCCGCCTGCCTCTTTATGCAGGACTTCAAAATAATAAAAATCTCCGGCTACCAAGTCAATGGCAGCAGACTGGCGTTCATTTAATCTGGCTCCCGTGAACAGTCCCTCGGCATTTGTCTTGCTGCCCGTACAGCAGACCGATTCAAAAGCAGTGGGACTGCCACTGTTTCGGTTCACCGGATTAGGATCTTTACTCAACCAAAATTCTGAAGCATCGTCACTCGAAATAAAGAATTGGAAAGCACCGGACTGGGGTGCCTGGATGTAACCTCGCGTCCAGGATCCATAATTGTCAATGCCATCATCTTCATCAACGAATTCAAGGAATTCGGTTTCAAATCGGGGAACGATGTCAGAAGCCGTGCTGCCATCTGGAAAAGTGGAGTCACTAGTGAGATCCGATACCGATAATCCTTCGATACCGGAAAATCCAACCCCGTCATAAAACAGAATCGTCAACTGTCCGCCGTGCGTCATTGGCGTGCTTCCTGCCAGAAATACTGCCCCTGCTAAAATGAGGTACGATTTACTTAGTTTTTTCATACGTTTTGGTTGAGCGAGTTTCTTTACTCTGGTGTATGTCATAGGTGCTTCCTCAATCAACTGATAAAATCTAAGCAACTTTGGGCAATGATTTCAATTCTTTTTTCATTATCCCTTTAATTTTCCAAAGTAATTTCAGGATAAAACAAAAGGTGAAAACTTCACGAAATGAATAGAGCAGGTTGCCTAAATCCAAGGAATTGATCACCTGACCCAGCTCTGCTCTGAATTCGAAACTTGGTATAAAACATGGCGGCCGCATATGAGCCTGGAGGGCACCCGTCCCGATGACTTCAATTATCACAACAAGCCAAAAAAAAACTCCCACGAATCCAAAACAATCCCGTCCCATATCAAGCATCGCCTATTCTATTCCCCCAAACACGGACCACCGGTTACCGGCTCAAGTCCACCCTGTAGGTTCCAGGATCACTTTGACCGCTGCATTGAAGGGATTACCGGTCTGCCGAGCAAAGCGGGGAATCGCCTAGCCTCTTCACCTCACTCCAGACCGCGGCCGCTTTCTTCCAACGCGCTCTGATGTATCTCCGGCAGGCTATGGATTACGGCGACGGATTCGCCGATTTGGATCGCAAGGGATCGGAGCAAGTCCAGTCCGGACGGGGATTATTCGTCGGTCATCCTTTCGGGGAAAATCCAATGGTTAAATTCGGAACTGAAGTCGCGCAAATGAAGGGTAATTCAGTCGGGATAATTAATTTTCAGCGAGTGATTGGCTTCAGCCTGGGTTCAGGATACAAAAGGTTATGTCTTTTTCGAATCTAAGCCTTTTGCCTGAATTGGTCAGCGCGGTGGAACAATATGCGACACCGACCCCTGTGCAGGCGGCTGCCATCCCGGTCATACTGGCTGGGACTGATGTATTGGCCACTGCGCAGACGGGGTCCGGAAAGACGACCGCTTTTGTGCTGCCAATGCTCCAGCGTTGGATCGCGGCACCGCGTGAAACACCCCGTCGTATTCACGCACTGATTCTTACCCCCACTCGAGAACTGGCTGCCCAGGTCAGAGACGTCGTTCAGGAATGCTCCATTCACATCACTGACCGGATTAAAATTGTGAGCGCCGTTGGGGGGGTATCCATCAATCCTCAAATGATGGCATTGCGAGACGGTGCCGATATCCTTGTTGCCACTCCGGGTCGACTCCTCGACCTGGTGGATAATAACGCGATTAAACTTTCTCAGGTGAATTCACTGATCCTGGATGAGGCAGATCGATTACTCAATCTAGGTTTTGCCGAGGAACTGGAACGAATACTCACTCTACTGCCAAGGCGTCGTCAGAATCTGTTGTTTTCTGCCACCTTCCCGGCCTCTGTAGAATCGCTTGCTCTGAATCTACTGACGAATCCAACCCGGATCGAAATCGAATCGAAACCAGAGGAAGCGCCATCCATCGCACAACGGGCAATCCGGGTGGATACAGACAAACGCACGCCTTTACTCCGCCATTTAATTGGGACTGAAGGCTGGAAGCGCGTTTTGGTCTTTGTCGCAAGCAAATACACCGCTGACCACGTTGCTGATAAATTAGATCGCAAAGGAATCCGGGTTGACTCCTTTCATGGTGACCTCAGCCAGGGAGCGCGCACTCAAATTCTGAAGGATTTCAAAGATTCAAAGATTCAGGTTTTGATAGCCACTGATCTCGCTGCTCGGGGTCTGGATATCATTGAACTGCCCGCCGTTCTTAATTATGACCTGCCTAGGTCCCCAGTGAATTACACGCATCGTATCGGTCGAACCGGACGGGCGGGCAAGACCGGGGTCGCCATCAGTTTTGTTACGGCTGAAAACCATGCGCACTTTTGCCTTATTGAGAAGCTTCAGCAGCTCAACATCGCTCGAGAAGAAGTGCCCGGTTTCGAACCCACTGATTCTATCTCCACGCCGGTCCCCGGCACCGGGGGCATCAAAGGTCGCCGCAAGAGCAAAAAGGACAAACTCCGCGAAGCCAAGGTTCGTGAAAAGCGTGAGGACATGAACCGGAAGGACAAATTGTCCTCCGACTGATCCTAGACGATTCGCCCTACCTTTCGATCAATGTTAGACGTATGATTTCTTTTGGACCCGATCCGATGAGCTCAACCATGCAGGATGAGAAAGACTAAGGGATAAGGTCATTTATCAGGAGAAAGGGGTCGACTCTCGGGCATCTAAATAATTGCCCTGTCCCGAAGGGCACTGAGTTAAGGATGGTAGGGCTCGCTGTCCCAGTGCGACGCATCCAGTAATGAATACTGGGTCGGGGTGATTTCTCACTCCTCCTGCTTAATTTCACGGCTCAGGCGGCGCGCTCGGAGCGAGCCCTACCCTGTGATGCTTCACTTGGAAGAACACTGGAAAATTCCAGAAACTCTGGATTGATCGACGAACTGCCCGAACTCAGTGCCATTCTGCCTTCTGATTCCGTCCAGAATCATTAGAAGAAAACGGATGCTGAAGATTTCTCTGCAACAGATTTGACGAAGTTGACATGACATCGGCCATGGACAGACGCTGGGTGTTCCTTACACCTCATCGAGCATCCCCGTGCTGTCGGCGAATGTGTGCGTCTCGACCCCGAGACGCTGAAGCATGGTGACAAAGAGATTCGACAGGGGGATGTCCTCGTGGGTGACCTCCCGCTGCCAAGGTTCACGGCCGCCATCCCACGCACCGCCGGCAGGCTTGTCGCCGGCATAGTTGAGGTATTGGCCGTGCTTGAATCCCATGTTCTTCCCACCGGTTAGAATCAAGGGGTAATTGCGGGAAAGGTGGAAGGCACTGGATGCGGAACCGAACAGGAGCAACGTATTGTCCAGCATGTTGCCGTCGCCCCCCGCCTCAGGGGTCACTTTCAGCTGGGCGGCGAAGCGTCCGACTTCTTCGCTGAGGAATCGACAGTACGTTCCGAACTTCTTCCAACCGTCGGGTTCCTTGGTATCGTGCGAGAGTTGATGGGTTAACCTGAATCCGACCGCTCGAGCAAGATAGTCGCTGACGCCGACGCCATTTTCTCTCCCAATCTGATAGGTCGCAACGCGCGTGGAATCAGTTTTAAACGCGAGGTAAATCAGTTCCAACATCGTCTGAATATAGGCGCGCGGATCTTCAGGTGTGATGTCGAGTTGCAGGTGATCGACGTCGACTTTGGGAAGTGGCATGTTGATCCACCGCTTTGCCTTGGCTACTTTTATCTCGGTGTCACGAACCGACTGGAGATACTCATCCAGCGTTTTCTGATCGTGGGTGGACAGCGTTTTCCGCAATGAACGTGCATCGACCAGGAGATCGTCCAACGCACTCTGACTGAGCGCCAGGCGACGCGCGGCATCTTCATCACTCTTCACAAAAAGCATGTCGAAGACTCGCTTCGGCCGGTGCTCTGCCGGGATGGCTCGGCCACTTCGATTGAACGACAGCGTGTGCGCACCGCGTGGCGTTCCCGTGCCGCCATCGGTCGACATGACGAGCGATGAAAAGCGGGTTTCCTCTCCGATGTGAGCAGCAAACGCCTGGTCGAGCGAGAGGGTGTTCTTGTAATCGCCTCTGGTTCCGGTCGGCGCCCCGGTGAGAAACTGATCGGCGTTGGAATGGCCGTGGATACTCCGCCCCGACGGATGGGACAGGCCGGATAAGACGGTCAGCTCATGGCGCAGGGGCTCCAGCGGTTCGAGACATTTCGTGAACTTGAAGTCCCTGCCGCTACCATGAGGAAACCAGGCCCAGTCCTGGTGAGCAGGATCCTCCGCCAGCGGCATGGGAACGCCATCCGGCATGTAGATGCAGGCCAAGCGTTTCCGCCTGACAGGCTGTTCGGCGGCGTGGGCGAACCTGGCAAAGGACTCGAACCACGGTAGGGCGAGAGCGACGCCTGAACCCCGAAGGAATTGCCTGCGGTCGAGCGAGGCGAGATCTGTGTTCATGAATTTATCTTTCATAAAATTCTTGTCCAGCCAAACAATGGCTTTCTTACTTTGACCGAAACAGCTCGCTGCTTACAATCAACTGAACCAGGGTAGCCAGTCCATCTCCCCGCTTGCGAAGATCGGCCGTGATCTGGTCGACCCTTGAGCGATCGCCGAAGGTCAAAGGTCGTCCGAGCGCATAGGTTGTCATTTTATGAACCATTGCACGGGTGAACTGGTCCTGACGGTGCTTCAGTAGATACCGCTTCAGCCCGTCCATACCGTCAAGCTCCTGCCCGTTGAACAGGCGGCTGGACGCATCGACGGGTTTCCCCTGTATCTGTGTCCGCCAACTGCCAACGGCATCAAAGTTTTCAAAGGCGATGCCCCAGGGATCAATCTTTGCGTGACAGGATAGGCAGGCGGCCTGGCTTCGGTGATTCTCCATGCGCTCCTTCAGCGTAAGCTTGGCAATCTCAGGGTCGGCAAGATCGATCTCGGGAACCGCCGCCGGTGGCGGGGGGGGCGGGTCGTTCAACAAACTTTCGAGTACCCAGATACCGCGTTTGAGCGGATGCGAATCCTTGCCGTCTGAATTCATCGCCAGCAGGCCCGCCTGAGTGAGCAAACCGCCGCGCCGGTGCTGCGGGCCGAGCTCCACGCGGCGAAAGTGGTTTTCATAGACGTCGCTCAGCCCGTAGTGTTTGGCCAGTCGCTCATTGACCATCGTGTAATCAGCATGTATGAAGTCGACCACGCTGTGATTCTTGTGCAAAACCTCACTGAAGAAGGCGACGGGTTCCTCCTGCATGGCCTCTTTCAAGGATGTGTCGAATTGACGGTACACCTTCCGGTCGACGTCCAGATACTCGAGCAACTGCAGGCCCAGCCACTGACGTACGAACTGCTCTGAAAAACGTCGAGACCGCGGATCGGCCAGCAGTCGATTGACCTGGCTGGCCAAAACTTCGGTGGAGTGCAAGCTTCCCTGCGCCGCCAAGTCCAAAAGTTCTTCGTCGGGCGTGCTGCACCAGAGGAACATGGAGAGGCGCGTGGCGAGCTCGAGTCCGCTGCGCACTGAGGTCGCTTCGTCATCAGGCTCGTCCCCCGGTGGATCGTATCGAACGACGAGGTAGAGGAAGTTGGGGGACGAGAGCACGCTCGCCAGGACCTCGACCATGGCCCCCTCGAAGCTGTCGAAATGAGCGCGAATCCCTGTGAAGAGCTCCAGCTTCTGCTGGACCTCCGCGGCGCTCGGTTCGCGTCTCCACGCGCGTGACATGAACGCCACGAGTACGTCCCGTGCGTGCGCGCCCTGATCCAGTTCGTCCGCGCTCTCGACGAAGATCCGCCTGTGCGAGGCCGGCGGCCATGCCTCGTACACGGGGGCCGTGACCTCCACATGCTGAACGCGAAGGTCAGCCCCTG
>DUCD01000170.1:0-8472 GCA_012959985.1 Verrucomicrobiales bacterium
GGCATATTCGGCTGAGGACAGCCGACGCTACAGCAAATCATTCCCTGCACTTTTAATCGCACCCGGAGACAGGTAAACATGTCTGCCTTGGGGAAGGAGCCGTGTCGTCATGCCCCGTAACCCCATAGAGTGGTCCCTTTTCATTCTTCAGTTTTGAACTGTGGAATGTCGATTCTCTATCTTCTACGGCCTCCACCTGAACGCCCTCCTGAGCGACCGCCTGATCTGCTTGAAGAAGGACTGAAACTGCGGGTGCTTTGACGGCCTGTTTGTCGTGCCTTGTAATTTCGATTGAGTCCCTGCTTCACATTGGAAGAGGAACCGAGCTTGCTGCGATTTGACAATTGAGACGATGTCGGCCGTGTCGGGGCAGTCGCTTTTCGGTTCGTGCCACGTGACGGTTGTACCCCCGTCCTGGCTTTGCTGGGTTTTCCAGTGGTCGCTCTTTTATTGGCCTGTGTTGTTGCTCGGCCCGTTTCGGGTGGAGCCCAGGTGCCGTTCTCTCTTTTCTGCCATTGGTCGCCCTCACGCTTGTAGATCTTTCCGTCCTTGCCCACATAGACATCGCCGTGTTTATCTTTTGCCAGGAAACCTGACTCACCCGTCAATTTGTTTTTTCCGGCGATTCCTTTACCGCCTTTGGAAGTTTCAAAACCGGCTGCTGACTTCTCCCAATTGGAGCGGTGACCGGTGCGCAGCCAGTCATCACCGTCTGCCCCCACGGATCGCCCCCATGAGCCGTAGGGGCTCTTTGCTCCAACTTGTCCCGCGTAGCGATTGGTATAGGGATTATATGCTTCGCGGGCAAACGCCCCCTGCCCTCAGCCAAGGGAGCCACGGTCAAGAACATGGACCGGATTGCCTGCGGGACTTTTCTATTCCGTAGTCGCTTTCCCGATTTGTCATTGATTGACTTCCCTGCCTTTCTTGCCGATCGACTTAAGGTGCATCAGATCGAGATCTTCAGCGGACACTTTCCAGACACCTCACTTGATTATTGTCGAAGAGTCAGGGATGCCGCTGACCGTTCAAATTCGAAAGTAATCAACCTTCAGATGGATCAGCCCGGTTACAATTTGTCGAGTGAGGACAAAAGCAATCGGGAAAAGAGTGTTCAGTCGGTGAAGAAATGGATGGATCGCGCCATGGCCTGTGGTTCTACTTCACTGCGTGCCAATACCGGGAGAGGGAAAAGATTCGACCTGGAGACGACTGCCGATTCCTTTCGTCGGCTTGCCGAATACGGTGCGAGCATTGGCTTGAAGGTTCTGGTCGAAAACCATGGCGGTCACAGCAACAAGGCTGAAAACATTGTCGCCATCATCAAAGCGGTGAACAGTTCCTGGCTTCGATCACTTCCTGATTTCGGAAACATTCAGGGTAACGATGAGAAACGTCATTCTTTTCTGAAAAAAATACTTCCTTATGCCGATCTGATATCCGCTAAAGGAATGTACTTCGACGATGACATGAAACATTCTCCCTACGATATCGGTGCCTGTGTGCGTTTAGCTGAATCCGTCGGATTCAAAGGCATTTATTCGCTTGAACAATGGGCACCCAAACCGATTGAGGCGGATGATCTTTCTGTGGCCCGGTATCTTATCCAGGTCATCCTCGGGAATTTGTCGTGAGGGCAATAATAAGGCGATAAATCCGGAAGCATCTTGCTCTGACCTGCAATATTATTTAACGGAACAAGGGATGTCCCATCTGGTCTTTCCCTGGCTCTCTGATCCAAAGCGGCGACCAATCAGGCTTGACCTAATGGCAGTGCGGCATTCTGCCGATCTATGCATTCGTTCCATTCAGGTCTGTCCAGAATGGCACTAAGTTAAGGCGTTTTGTTCCGTCCTGATTGGTTTTCCATTGTCCGGGGTCGACGCCCCCAGCTTCAGGAACAAAATCATGTCCAGGGCCTTTTCAAACTTGAAGCTGGCCGCGGTGAGGCCGGATTTGACATCGTTCAGGTCATGTCAATCCCAGACCCAATTGCCCAGAAATTCCATCGAAACCCCGTCTTAACTTAGTTCCATTCAGGTCTGCCCACAATCTTTCATTAATGCAGTCGATCAATCCTAATTACGACCAGGCTTTTTCCAGGAAGCTTAGATAGTTACCGTTGAAAATGCCGTCCAGATCATCCTTGGAGTATCCCCGTTTATTCAGGGTTTCCTTAAACTTCAATAGGTCGTTGATGGTATCCATGTCAGATGGGGTTTGTTCGTTTCCGAAACCTCCGTCCAGGTCGGTGCCAATTCCGCAGTGCCGGCTTGTTCCCAACAATTGGCAGACATGATCGACATGATTAGCCAGACCTTCGAGGTCCGCGCCGGGAAGATGTGGGTGTTCTGTTTTTCTACGTTGCCATCCTGGTGCCACCATCCAGACATCGAAGGCTGCCCCGATGACGGCACCTCGTTCTGCCAGGGCTTTGATCTGTTCATCATCCAGTTGCCGGGGATCATCCACCAATGAACGGCAATTATGATGACTGGCCCACACTGGACCATGGAATACCTCCAACGCATCCCAGAAATTCCCGGTGCACAAATGTGTCACATCAAGGATCATTCCAAGCCGATCCATTTCCCTTAGCAAGTCCTTTCCAGAGGAGGGGAGAGATCCCTCCTGGTCATGTCCGAGTGCATAGCGGCCTTTGCCGTAGTGGGCTGGTCCAAGGGCGCGTAGACCTTGCTCCCAGGATTTCTCAAGGTCGGAAAGTTCTCGAATGGAATCAGCTCCTTCCAAACTGAGGATGTAGCCAATGGGTGTTTTCTCGGGGGATAGGTTCCATTCTGCCAGGTGGTTTTTGACATCGCTCCAGGAGCGGACCTGTCGTAATTCTCCCAGTTCCTCCATGGCGTGATACCATGCCAATTGTCCTTGGGTCATGGCCCAGGCCTGAGGAGGTGAATTCCAGCTTGCGACCGGCCCCGCCGGTTTCATACAGCCCGCGATTTGAGTGGCGACACACAGGCCGACTCCAGCTCTGCGCATCTCCGGAAAGGTAACGGTGCTTCGTCCGCGCCCTTTTAGATCGGTCATTCCATCTTCACTTTCGCGGAGCTCGCGAATTGTCAGTCGGAGATCTCGGTTGTATTCCAGGGCGTTCAAGCTGAGATCAAGATGGGCGTCAAAAATGAGCATTTGATTGGATGTTGGATGTTGGATGTTGGATCAAGGATAAAGACTCTGTCAGGAATTTAGTTGCTGATGGGTTGGGAGATTTTCAGGTAAGCAAAGAAATCTCTTAGTTGCTGTTCTGTCAAATCTTCCAGGAGACCTTCGGGCATCAGGCTTCTTCCCATTGGTTCCAGTGATAGGACATCTTTCCGCTCCACACGGATATCTTCACCGGTCATGCCGCGAATTGCCAGAACCTGGTTGTCTTGATCTGTCAGGAATCCGTTCAGTGTTCTTCCATCTTTGGTATGTAGAATGACATACTCAAAGCCTTCGCGGATTTCAGCATTTGGATTGATCACACTGATCAGCAGGGTATCCAGGTTTTCGCGTTGGTAGGGTGTGAGATTCGGGCCGATATTTCCTCCCTTGTGTAAAAGTTTATGGCAAGCAGCGCATCTTTGCATGAAGGTGGTTTCTCCAGCGTATGGATTGCCGGTTCCTTCCTTGAGAGTCTTGCGCAATGATTTGATTTGATGGTTGAAATCAGTCGTTTTAAGGTGGTCGGACAATCCAAGTTGGGTCTTTATTGCTGCTGAAACAAGTTCATCGGGAAGTTGCCTCATGGCTTCTGCGGCACCGAAAGGGATATCTGTTCGCTTCAAAATTCCATCTGAAATCTGTTGTGCCATTTGTTGTGTCCACTCACTTCGACTTAACAAAAGGTCGAACACTGCCGGTCTGATTTCTTCGGTGTAGTTGGGGAGATGGCTCAAGACGGTTGCGCCGATCATGTGCACTTTAAATGCAGTCAATGAGGCCAGAGAAGCACGTTGCAGTTTAGGGTCTTTGGAACGGTGGGAGGCATCAAGTAGAGCAGGGATGCTTGCCGTCGATCGGATCTCACCAAGGATTCGGGCGAGGTTTGCCTGATCAGCCGATTTCCCATCTTTACCGGCAATAGATGCAATGGCTTCTAGTTCCGCCTTTTTATCTCCCAACCTTAATCTCAGTTCCAGAGTGGAGCGACCGCTTCTGACAAGAGCGAAGGCTAATTCTTCTGGAAGGCCAGACATGCGACGTCCGGCATAGGCGAGTTCAAAACCTTTCAACAAAGGATCCAAGAGCCTCTTTTCTTTTCCCGAAAGGTTTAATAAGTGAGCACAATCCAGGAGATCGCGATGATGCCCCTTGAGTGCCAGTGCTCGCATAATTCGACGTAGAAGATGCTTCACCACCATCGGCTCTCTGCGGAACTCCGGATCTTCGAACAAGGCCATTACGGATTCTCGATCTCGATCAAGTTTTGCTTCGAGGACCCACCAGCAGAGCAGGGGAATATACCGGTCGTCCAGGTCTTCCTCATGTTTTAGGATTTTATTTACCAGGGCCAAGGCCTGATCGGCAGGTAATCGTCTAGCCGACGCCGCCATTTGGGATCGGACCTCGGCGTTGGTTTCGCGTGCTGCCTGCTTAAGAATAGTTTTCATGAGGTCTGAAGGAACTCGAGTCGGTCCACCCTCCCGTTCTCCAAGACTGTCGATCAGTCCGAGTGTCTTTCGTTTTTGGTTAAAGCCGATGTCATCACAGACCAATCTGACGGCCCAGTAACGCAGGGCAGCAAACTCATGCTGAAGAGCTCTGTCTGCTGTCTGCTGATCTAACCCGAATGACTGGTGCAATGCCCAGAGAGCACACAGAGACTCGTAGCTGGAACCTGAAGAAATGAGACGGCGAAACGGAACGACGGATTGCGGGTCTTTACGTTCGCCCAGTAGCCTGACAGCGGTATGGCGATGCCATTTGTTTGGATGTCTCAGTAGGCCGATGAGTTCGGTCGTTGACTTGGCATGCAAGTTTAAGTCCGTCTCAAGTTCCTCCTCTTTACCTCGCAGGCGAAAAATGCGTCCGGTGGTTGGATCGATCTGACTTTGGTAATGTTGACCATGAGCAATGTAGTGTTCGTAAAAATCCGCGATCATGATGGATCCATCCGGTGCGTTTCCGATGTAAACTGGGCGAAAGGCAAAATCCCCGGAGGTTAATACTTTACCGGTATCACTGGTGCCGAAGGTTGCCCCGATAGGAATGCGTGCGCTGGCAATAACGAAATTGTGGAGGGGTTCCACGCTGAAGAAAGAGCCCTGATAATGTTTGGGGAGAGCTGTCCCTTCAACCAATGCCGCGAAGTGGGTGAAGCGCTTTATGTCCTGCTCACTTGACATCATGGGAAGGTCACCGAAAGAAAACGGATTTCGAGGTGGACCGAATTTATTGGGAGTGGCTCCCTGCATTAAGTGCATGCCTCCCTGAAGATAATGCCAACCACGGGTCTGCCCGCCGTTATGCCCCGTGAACAGTCGACCCTGTGCATCGACCTCCAATCCGAAGTTGTTGCCTCCTCCTTCTGCGAAAAGTTCGAAACGTCGAGATTCGGGATGATAGCGCCAGACCATGCAGCCTTGGAAGTAGACGCCATCCGCCTCCGGCGAGTCGATACCGGGACGTGTCACGTGACAAGTAGTAGTGCTGCCCTGGGCGCCGTAGAGCCAACCGTCCATGCCCCAGACCAACCCGTTTGCAACGGAGTGGCTGTCTTCCATGCCAAATCCCTTCAGGTGTACGACGGGCGGTGAATCCGGAACATCGTCGAAGTTTTCATCCGGATAAAAGAGCAGATAAGGCGTATTCATTACCCAGACTCCTCCCCGCCCACGTATAGCCGAATTGGCCATGTTCAAACCATCCTGAAAAATTTTGTGGTGGTCATATTTCCCATCTCCGGTTGTGTCTTCATGAATGGAAATGATGTCCTGTCCCCGATCATGATTCGGTGGAGGCGGTGGGACTTTGTCATAGTGGGAACGGTAATAACGGTCACGGCTTACCATGCTGATTCCGGCGGGATAAGGATACTGCCGATATTGGGAAACCCATAGCCTTCCTTTTGAATCAAAACTGAAATGAGTGGGCTGGGCTACCAGGGGTTCGGCGATCAACAGTTCCACCAGCAGGTCAGCCGGAGTTTTCATTTTTGAAAGAGATTCTTCAGGTGACAGTTTTTCCCCGTGAACCAAGTTCTCCGATTCGCCAAGGACTCTATTCGATTCACGGAATACATCAAATGCCGAGGAGGCCGGTTTTGCTGCCAAGGGACTGCCTGTTGGGGGAGTGCGATCGCCTTCAGCGAATTGCCAGGTTCCTTCAAAAAGGCATTCATTAAAGTAATTCATTACGAAAGGGGCTTCGGTCAGAAAACCTCCCTGGCCGTCCGGCGAGTAGATACGAACCATCAGTTCATTCCATTGATCTTTGACAAGGTTGCCAGAGGGGATTTTGTGCCGATGGTTCCCGTCTACCCCATCCTGGTAATTCGGTGGAAAACTTCCACCGCTGCCGATCATCCGGCCGTTTATGAACACCTCATGGGCTCCCTTCAGACTTCGGATATTCAGGATTACAGACTCGCCGAAAAGGTCGCGTTCATGGCGTATGAAAAAAGAGGAGTGCGGCTTGAACCATGTGCGATACCAGGCGTAACCGTTGAGCGGGCGACTGCCCGGAACCGGGACAGACTGCCATTCCTGTCCGTTCCCTGAAATCAGGGAAACAAAAAACAGTGAAAAAAACAGAGCCTGAAACCGTTTGATTCGCATTACAGGATGGTTGTAACTCAAGTGGGTCTGTTTTAAAATGGAAAACTCTGAGCTTCGCCACTAGGGGGGTGTCCCTAAAACAAAAGTCAAAGCTGTCGCTTTGCGACAGCTTTTCAAAATGAACCTCTGAGCTTGCCCCGGTTCGAGAATTCGTTAGGATTTCAATATGCGCATCGGTTTGATATCTGCGGCGACTTACCGCTATTTGAATAACCCGCTTCAGCCAGGATCAAATCACGGCACGGCTTTCGCTTCGACCTTCAATGGTTTTGAAGAGTCCGTTGTTTCGAAGTATGACTGGACCTTTGTCCGTTCCCGAAAACGGATTGAGGACGTCAAGGTTGTCAAGGTCTGGGACCGTGAAAAAATCTGGGCCGAACGACTGGCCCAGGCATGTAGTATTCCAACTGTATGTGAAACACCGGAAGAATGCACGGAGGGTGTTGATGCGGTGATTCTCATCGATGATGGTTCCGCGGAACAATCTCAGTACGCTGCGCATCCATTGCGGAAGGGCATCCCTGTTTTCTGTGACAAGCCTCTGGCAATGACCGCCAGAAAGGCGAAGCAGATCGCCGATCTTTCCCGGAATACAGGAACTCCTTTCATGTCTGCCAGTTCACTTCGGTTTGTCCCGGATATCATCAAACTGCGCGATCAGATTCCGGATCTGGGGCCGGTGCATCTGGCTCAATGCATCTGCGGCAATGAACTGATCTATTACGGCATTCATGCTCTTTCGATGGTTTATGCCGTTCTTGGACCCGGGGCGGTCTCCGCCGTCAATGTTGGGCAACCGGGCTTGAACATTGTCCGAATTCGGTTTGCGGATCATCGTGATGTGGTTCTGATGGTTGGTGAGCATGACTGGATGCGGTCCGGTTACCAGATCAGTGTATTCGGTAAAAAGGGATGGAAGACGATCAAACCTGATTTGAAGGACTTGTATTGGTATCTGCTTAAGGCCTTTTTGGATTATGTGAAGACCGGGAAAGAATCCGTGCCGATCGAAGAGGAAGTCGAACTCATCGCCGCATTGGAGGCCGGAAAACGTTCGTTGAATGAACAAAGGGAAGTATCCATTGAGGAAGTTTTCGAGGAATGAAGTTCAGGCGGGCTGGGTTGCTTGGAATAGGCAGATGGCACGCTGGTGTAGCTTGCCCAACTACCATTAGGGTCGGGGATTATTTCCAGAAGGCAGGGCTCGTCCATCGGTCGCTCACACTGTAGCGTGCGCTGTCCCCAGCGCATTTTTGGCGTGTTAGCGACGGTTTCGGCTGAGGACAGCCGACGCTACAGCACGGGGGGAATGCGTCTGATATTTCACACGGAAATCCCTTAACCTAATGGCCCCACCTTCATCTCTTATTGGCCAGGTAGACACCTGAGAGCACGATTGCGAATCCGGCAGCTTGGGAGAGTTCAAATTTCTCTCCGTCAGAAATCCCCCAGAGGATGGCAATTAATGGAACGATATAAGTCACCGATGCCGAAAAAACAGGTGAGGAAATCCGGATCAAGTGATTGAAGAGAATCACGGCTAGGGAGGTTCCCAATAAAGCCAGGATTGTGATGAATCCCAATGCGCGAAAGGCTCTGGGTTGGGTCTGAATAGTCTCGACAAGACCCGTGGCGAATAGAAAAACAATGCAGGGGACTCCGACGAATCCCATGGATATCAGCGTGATAG
>DUCD01000170.1:8485-20387 GCA_012959985.1 Verrucomicrobiales bacterium
CGAGTCGAGATGCCGGAGCTTGGAATGGATGATATTGATACATGTTCCATAACATATTGATGCGATCAGGGCATAGCTGCCATAGATCAACTGTCCTGACCAGCCAGTCTGGATGTTCGGCAACAGAAGCAGAGCGGTTCCAGCCAGTCCGATGAGGACACCCCAGAGTTGGTATCTTTTGTAAGCCAACTTAAACCCAATTACCCCGATCACTAAGGTGAAAAGTGGAACAGTCGCGCCGAGGACACCCACAATCGAGCTGTCGAGACGGCTGATCGACAGTGGCAACAGGAAATAAGGGAACCCGCTACCCAAAAGTCCGACCAGGATCAGGGACTGTAGATCTTCTTTTTTCAGATTGCGGAAACGCCGAAAACCGATGATTGCCGTGAAGATGAAAGCCAAAGAAATTCTGAGCGCTCCGGTTTGGTTCGATGTGAAAACTTCAAGTCCTCGTTTCATTAGTATGAACGAGCTTCCCCAAATCAAAGATAGGGAGATGAAAATTATCCAAGGTGTGATTTGATGGAAACGCTTGTTCATTGACTGGGTTGGGAAACGGCAAGGGGGGGGCTATTGGAAAAGCACCTCATCGAAAGCTCTGCTTGGGGTATTCAATTCTCCTGAGAGAATTATTTCTATTGGAATTTCGATATTCCGGGATTTTTATAAATACGGCTATTGGATTATTTTACGGCTTTCAGGAATCGCTCCAGGTGGGGTTGGTAGGCTGGATCATCTTTCCAGAATCGGCGTTTGGGTTGGTTCGCGTCGACTTTGCCTTCTGGATAGTCTTTACCGGCGACACTGGCGTCGACGGTGCGGTTCCATTTGAGGTAGCTTTTTTTAAGACGGGCCGCGAGTTGGGGGAATTCTTGAATTAGATTGGTGGTTTCAGCCAAATCCGATTCCAAATCGTAAAGTTCGAACTGACCTTTTTGGGAAATTAATTTGTGACGATTATCGATGATTACCCCGCGGTTTCGATGCCGGAAGAATAAGGGTTTTTCACGGGAAGAAATTTCATTGTCGAACAGAGGACGAAGGCTCAAACCGTCCTGAGGTTTCACCATGGATGAATCGGGAAGTCCCACGATGGCGGCGAGCGTCGGGAAGATGTCCACAGTGCCTGCCGGGTATTCGGTGATGCGGGCTTTCTTGATGACTGCCGGCCATTCGATGATTCCTGGAACGCGGAGGCCGCCTTCATACATTTGACCTTTATTTCCCCGTAGTCCACCCACGGTTTCACGTCCGAATCCTGAGAGTCCACCGTTATCGCTGCTGAACCAGAGCAAGGTCTTCTTGGCAATGCCCATTTCTCGAAGTCCCGAGCGCAGGGCCCCGATGCTTCGATCCATAGCCACCAGCTCTCCATAATGATGTTGATGTTTTTCCGGGAGCTTTGAGAAGGCGGCCCGGTCTTCGTCATTTGCAACCATAGGACTGTGAGGGGAACCATACCAAATTACTGCAAAGACCGGCTTGTCTGCATCCTTTTTGCGCCGAATGAATTTGAGCGCTTCAAAGACGGTGATTTCCGACGAGTCTCCTTCGAATTGCACAAATTCTCCCTGACGACTCATCAGCGGGTCCCGGTCGAAGAAGTTGGTGACGCTGAACCAGGTGTCGAATCCGAAGGCTCCCGGGCTGTGGGTGTCATTCTTGAGAATGGGAACGCCGGGACCGCGAAGACCGTTCAGGTGCCACTTTCCGAAATGACCGGTGGCATAGCCGGCATCGCGCAGCGCTTGCGCGATGGTTTTTTCCTGGAGGCGAAGTGGAAAGCCATGGTCATCAACCCCGGTCCGGTCGTTGCTTCGGCCGGTCATGACGGTGGCGCGTGTCGGTGAGCAAACGGATGCCCCGGCATAGTAGCGATCAAAGCGCAATCCGTTTGCAGCCATAGCATCCAGATTCGGTGTCTTGAGAACCGGATGATGGTAATAACCGGCTTGACCCCAGCCTTGATCGTCGCTCATCACCAGGATGATGTGAGGCCGATCGTCGGCGTGCAGTGTCAAGACTAGTCCTGCAAGGAAGCAAATGAAAAGATAGAATGGGTGTATGATCTTCATGATGTGGGGATCAGTTTTTCTTCGCCTGAGAGCGTAATATTCATAAGATGTCCGAAATTCAGTAGAAACGTATTGCACATATGTGCCCAAAATAAAATTATTATTCGTAAGTGTCTTTCTTTTCACGTTCGTTTGCGTCTTTCGCGGACTTTGGAGATGGGATTCGGAAACAATGGAAACGATCATTCGAATTCAACGGATTCCACGCTCAATTTCTCCGGTGACATCGCCGCCGATTTCACCCAATCGGTTTCTTGGAGTTCGGATTTCGTCGAGATCGAACTCAAAAGTCCGGGAAGCCTGATTGTTGCTTTCACAGAGTTCTGGAATTTTGTTCGATTCGTCCAACACCACTGAAAGGGTTACCTGACTTTGGGTCGGGAAATAAGGAATCCCGACAGTCAGAGTTTTGGCGGTCAGGTCCATGGGCCATGAAAGTTGTGGGATCACCATTTCACCGATTTTTCGGGATTCCGAATTTGAGGGATCTGATTCGTAAAAGGTGGCGAGAATTTTGGTTGCCGTTTTTGATCCGACATTGTGAAGAGTCACCTGTAGGTCCCGGGTCCAAATTGAGTATTTGATTTCACTTGAGATGACGGCAACATCGGCCAGTAACGGAGTGCCGCGCCCCGGGTGAGTTTGTCGGATTTCGATGATCGTCGTATTACGCGGAGCGAGGTCAAATTTCACGCTTTCACCGCGTCTGGCAAGTGTGAAGGATTTCTCGGTAATCCCGGTATCGGGATGATCATCGCCGTTAGTGTCGATTCCGGTTCGGAGCTGATATTTTCCTCCTACTTCCAACTTCCAGGGAATGACCGCGGTTTGTCTGGATTCATCGGAAAAACTGTATAGTACGAGCTGCAGGGAACGTTCGTTCTGTCGACGGACAAAGGCGGCGAATTCGCGTCCCACTCCGGAATAGGTGACGCTCGGTCGGGTATTCCGTGTGCCGGTCATGATGAAAAATGGATCTGCGATTCCCTTGAATCCAACCCGGTCTGTTGCTGAAGTTTCCGAAGTGAGTACAGGCCAGCGCCTTTTCGCTTCCTGTCTTACGTGGTCCATTTTCTTGAACACTTCTTTTGTATCGATCCGGATCGGCGGATCACCCCGTTTTTCCGACAATCGATGTTTTTCCATTCGCTGCCAGATCGCCTCGAATGAAATAGCCCCTCGGCGGTTGGTATCACTTAAGACTTTTCCAACCCATAACCCGGTTCCCGGTTCGGGGTCGATCGATGGGTTTTCACGAAACCGATCGACCCATTTCTTCTGGAGGAGAAAAGGTTCGAGAAATCTGTCGTCTCCGGTAATCTCCTGAGCCAGAAACATCAAGTCAACCAGGTAACCGTAGTAATTCCCGCGCTGCCAATCGTAGTTAACCGTGCCCGGCGGGTGAGTCGCCGTGTACCAGTTGGGGGAATTAACCCCTCCGGGTTCGCCCTTGGGAAATCCGACTTCAGCCGGGAAGACACCTCGGGGTTTTCCCCGTGTGGTTCGCAAGGCATCATGTAGCCAGGCGTCCGCCCATTCGACCAGCAACTTTCCGATTGCCGGATTCCGATTGAATTGATAAGCAGCGATGGCGGGTAGTGCGGCTCTGAAATTAATATAAGAATCATTCGCCTGTATCGAATTGCCGACCGAGATGGATCCCAGGAAATTACTACGGAAATGCAGGTCGCCGTATTGGTTGTAATCCATCCAGAGATTCCGCATCAAATGGGCGGATTGAGTCGCCCGTTCCACCCAAAGGGGATTTTCCCAGTCAATCGTCAACATCAAGGGGAGCGTATCGCCGGTCCATTCCGCGGAGTGCTCCGTATCCAGCAGGCCGCGATAAAATCCGGCTTGTGGATCCATGGCCCCATATTTCCAGAGTCCTTCGATCAAGTTTGTCGCCAGATCCAACGAGGGTTGCGAGGCGCCTTCACTGATGAATCCCATGATCCCGAACAGAGAGACCAATTCCACGTCATCGCCCCAACCCCCTCCGATTCCGCCGTCCGGCTGTTGCTTGTTGTCAGCCCACCACTCGCACATATCGAGCAGCAAGCCCCATGCTTCCCGTTGGGCAATCGCCCAGTCCGGAGCCTGCTCGTCCCTCATGAGATGATCACCATGTTTCCAAACGGAATCCGGTGACCATTCATCAAACAGGTAAAATCGGGCATACCGATTTTCTGGAAATGCGTCGATCAGTTTCTTCCAGATTGCTTGGGCATCTCCGGAGGGATAAACCCATCGATGTGGATCGAGCATCTGAAGGGCGCGTCCCTGGTATTGTAGAGCTTTGTAGTAAAGCGGGTTGCCCGGACGGAACAAACGCATCATCGAGACGACTTTTCTATTCTCCTGAAAATGTCCTTCCTCGCCATTTCCTCGATTCAGGAAACGGGAACGGGCCTGAGTGAAGACTTCCAAGGACTCGTTGGCTTCAATAAACCGAATGTTTTCCGGGTTGTTCTTCAGCCTCCGGTCAATCGCTCTACCTGCTTTCGAAAGGATTCGTTGTTCGGCGGCACCTTCTATCATTGGATGTCCTAGCAATACAGAATAGCCCTGTCCCCGCAGGTCAGGACCCGTATCGATCGAATCGAGGATTGCTTCCGCTTCGGAAAGATTCCCTGCATTCCATGCCTCAATGAAAGTATCGCGACCTTTGGCGTCGGTATCCCCGGCAATGAGTTTTCCGTTTAGCCAATAGACCGAATTGGGAATAGAATGGGCGACCCGGATCGCCAGCACGCTGTTGCGTGTGAAGGGACCGTTCGGGTCAAACTTCAATCGCCGGTCAGGATCCCAGGAGCTTCCCAGGTAGGAATCGACTCGTCGGCCGTCGCCGAACAAATCATGGTAGCGTTGATCTGCTTCGCGATAGTTACTCTCGTCTCCATGAAACCGTAGATCGATCCTTCCGTCCTTGGTTTCGATATCAAACCGTATCCAATGAAAAAATCCCGTCGATTCCGGTTTGCTGCGACCGATGAGATGTTTGGCACTGACTCCCGAAGTAATGGACTTCCCATTGCATTCAACAGCCATCGATTCCAATGAGGCATGCAGATCCCCCAACCAGACCTGCACTCGGTATTTTCCGGGTTTAACATCAATGCGGAATCCTATATCGTGAAACGATGATACCCCGTCCTGATTCAAGGAATCGGCATGACGGCGGTAAAGAAGGTCGGGCCGCATGGGATTGCCGCCGTGTCGCAATTCCGGAAGCGGGCGCTTTCGATCGAACGAAACCAATTCCTCCGTCGTGAAACCATATCCTTTATCCCGGTGATAGATGTCGCCTGTTGTAGTGCGCAACGCCCTATCTGCTACCGGACTGCTCGCCGTTCCAAAATCAAAAATCACCGGCGGATGAATGGGATCCGCCGATAATCGGCAGAAGCAGAACAGGCCCAGGAGAAATGCAATTGTGGAGGAATCTCGATGGATTCGCCGGTGAAGTTGGGGGTTCAGTTGATGAAGAAAGGATTTGTGTTCTCCGGGTTTAGGCATTTGGTTCTCCTACTTATTTTTTGCGTTCTTGGTATTGTAGCAAGGTTTTGCCAGTAGGAGTAAATTTTCCAAATATCATGGCGAAATCAAGCGGTATTGGTAATTGCATCTCGGTTCTAGTGGAAAGGAAAATGGGGCACTATTATTAATTCTCTCCGGTTGCTGCCAACGTCAAGTCGGAAAGGATTCGGAAAACTCGAATACAATCCGCTCAATTCAGAGACACATTTGGGCCAGATTACGGGCGTGTCGAGTAATTCTGCTTGAATGGTGACGCGCATTCAGAACTCAGAACTCAGAAAATCAGGCAAATGCAGGGCTGCCAGATGCCAAATAGAACTCCTTGAAAACCAGACAGTCAATGGGAGGGAGAGCGTCCTCGTGAGCCATTCATGGATTTCTTCATGCATGGACAGGAAGGCAAGCAGGAGTGGGATAGTTTTCTGTCCACGCATTATTCGGCTCGCGGGGACGCTCTCCCTCCCATCAGTGCAATCTGGTATCCGTAGGCTCGCACGGGTGCTGAAGCCTCACTTAAAAGGAATATCAAGTTGGCAATTTTGATTTTTCGATTTAGCCATTTTACTGAGTACAGCCCAATGTTTCCGAGCCTTTCGAGCGGGTGACGCTCGCAGGAGCACGTGCTTATCCTTGACCTTCTGTAGTTTCCACTTCGCTCATTGATCCCGCTTTTTGTTCGAATTTCACACGAAATAACGGATTGGGTATTCGCCCATCTCGGGAAGATCGGATTTCGTACGAATTAAAGTTCGGGATTCTCACGAATTTCGCTACTGTAAGTGTTTGCTGATCCTTAGGATCCGCAGTCTTTGCGGATGATTTTTTCTTTGCGGAAGATTTCAAATGAAGATCGATACGTTTCTTGAGTTGCTTGAAACGTTCTTTGCCGACCGTTTTGCGCAGTTCGACTTGTAGATAATTGTAGTTGGTCAGCAACTTCTGTTGGATACCGAGAACGTCCCGTTGAAGGATCTTAATATTCTCAACTTCAAGCGTGAATTCAGCGTAGGCGCCCATGAGTTCTTCCTGTTTTAGACTTAACGCTTTTTGCAGCGACTCATCTGTCGATCGAGTTTCCCGGACCAATGTCTGGATGCTTTTGATTTGATCATTTGTCAAAGGGATCGGTTTCGGTCCCTCAGCCCCAAGGAGGAGCAGGAAGGGCATTAGTAGTATCAATGCGGAAAGGGATTTCATAAATTTTCCATTTCGATATTATTGAGAATGTCCAGCATCACCAATAGGTCTTCTTGGATCAGGTTCAAATTCTTTACTGGAGGTGGCGTTGCCAGGAAGGTGGAATCGGAGAGGGTCGGAAAGATCTGCTCAGAACTGACAGGTTGAAGGCTTTGTGTCGGGGCCGTTGCGTCCATCGAGACCATTTCAGAACGGTTGTTCCAGTCGATGAAGGGAATCCCAATGAAGGCCGCCGACAAACCGGCGATCAGACATCCCATCATGGTCGACCGGATGAGACTTTTCCGGCGCACTTTACCGGCGACGAGATCACCCACTGAGCGGGGAATGCCGGTGGCCGGAATGCTCTGAGCCAGCTCGCGTAACTGTTGGTCCGCATCCCGATCTCTGTTTGATTCCGGTGAATAGTCAGTCGGGTTGATCATGGTTATCTTCTTCCAGGACTCGACGCAGCTTTTTGCGGGCCCGTGCCAGTCTCATTTTAAGATTGGGATGGGGAACATCGAGCAGGGTTTCGATTTCTTTCAGTTCGCGTTCTTCAAAATAATACAGATGAACCAGTAGTCGATCTTCATGCTTCAAGGTCCGGATCGCACGTTCCAGTCTTTCTGCCGCCATTTTGCGGGTCTCATTTTCTGCCAGCTCAGTGGCCGGTTCCGGTGCCGGACCCCAATCTTCGGGATTTCCCGCAAGTTCCGCTCGTTTCCACCATCGCAGTCGACTGCGTTTCAAATCCAGCACCGTGTGGACGGCTATCCGGTCTATCCAGGCTTCCGCGCTGGTGCTTCCACGCCACTGCCTGGCTTTTGACCAGATTTTGTAAAACGAATCGACAGCGGCTTCTTCAGCGAGCGAGCTATCACCGGAGACCCTCAATGCCAATCCGTAGAGTCGTTGCTGGTATCGGGTAACGAGTTCCGCCAATGCCTTTTCATCTTTTTTAACGCATCTTTGGAGCAATTCCGCATCGCTCGTCCCTGGTTCCCCATAGCTGTCTTCCATTCCCGTCATTGGTAAGGACGCCGTCGGTTTCTTTCAGGTAACTGGAAAGACGTTTTATTCACCAGCCCAGTAGCGGAAAATGTGAATATTCCGATAGGAACAACTTAAACCTTGAATCGGAATTCTTACAAATTCCCCACCTTTTTGTAAAGAGTGGGTTACCTCGATGAGGTTATCGGCGTCTTTATCTTAAATATGAATACTCGACTCTCGGATTCGACAGTGCGATGATCCGATCCTAAATATAATGAAGACAAATCCTTATTATTCTGTCTTATTGTTGATCGGAACGCTTGCTGCCCTGAACGGAGAAGATATTGTTTCGGGGCCTCCCGTGGGCAACGAAGTTGGATCTGTCAGGTGTTATGCCAATTCCGGACTCTATGCCGGCAGAGAAGTCTTTGATGCCGGAGAGGAAATTGGTCAATCGCCCGGTGCCTTCCTCTTCATCCATGTTTTCAATCGAAATACGGCTCCGCTTATTCGAGGTGTCGACAATCTGGCTGCTGAACTGAGTCTGTTCGGTTTTAAGGCGTTCACCGTCACACTTACAAATGATCGGACCTCTGGTGAGGAACTGATCAGGCGAGTCAACGGTTCTCTTAAGTTGAAGAACCCCATGGTGCTGAGTCTCGATGGGCTGGATGGTCCGGGAAATCTCGCCTTGAACCGTCGTTGCACCCTTTCGCTGGTTGTTGTCAGTGATGGCAAAGTGACCGATTCCTTCGGATTCACCGATACGAACCTTTCCGATATGACGCGGATCCGAACATCCTTTGAGAATTCGATCGGAGAAATACCAACACGTCCGTCCGAGTTGATTGCCTTGGCCAAACGCCATCTTCCGGAGGGGCAGGAGGCGTTGCGCGACTTGGCTGCCAGGCAGGCGCTGGAAATTTATCGGGTCCGAAAAAAAGCCGCGGAAGAGCATATGAACGCGCGTCAGTATTCCGCTGGCAGAGAGGGGGCAATGCGACGTGGACGCAACGCTCCTGCCGGGGGGGAAATGGAACGAGGAAGTCGTAATCGGCGCCCAAGAGCAGAGCCTGCGGACTCCAGTGAAAAATCGACTGAGAAAAACGCCGGTGGAACGGGGCGTGCCCGAAGGGGTAATCCTCCGGACGATCCGCAACTCAACAGCCTGCTTCGCTCTTTCATTAAACAGACAAACACCAACGAGATAGTTGATGAAATATTTACGGATATCGAGAAACGAAGTAAGGAGGGCAAGGAATTGGGCAAGGAAGCGATATCCATGTTCCAATTGATGCTCAGTTATCCGGATCGATATGGTTCCGAACACGCTCAGGAACTCGCCAGAAAGTTTCTGACAGATCGAGGTGAAAAATGAGCTGGAAACCGTCAATCCATTGGCAGGTGAATGTCCGAAACACGGTCCTGTCGCTTCTTGCAATCTGCTTCAGCGTTTCGGGGCAGGATCTGGAAACCGGTCCTCCGCCTGGCACTGCGCTGACGCCCGTGAAAGCCTACGCGAACAACGGACCGTTCAGTGGTCGAGAGTTTGATGTTTCTGCAGAGATAGGCGAAGGCAACGGTGCCCTGTTGTTCATTCATCAATTAACTCGCAACGGAATACCCACCATGCGAGCCTTGGACGATTTCGCGTCGCAATACAGCCTCCTCGATTTCAAATCCTTTACCCTGCTGCTGACGGACGATCGCAATTTTGCTGAAAACCGTCTGAAGGGAGTTAATGGTTCCTTGAAAATGCGCAACCCGATGGTGGTTTGTTTGGATGGACCGGAAGGTCCGGGAAACTTGGCTTTGAATCGGAAATGCGTCCAGTCACTGCTGATGATCCGTGAGGGCAAAATCGTCAAGTCGGTTGCCTTGACCGATATTGCGGATGAGGATCGGGAAATGGTTCGCCATCTGATTGAGGAAGTCACGGGGCCGCTACCAGCCCGAGTTGGGGACTATCTGGAACTTGCCAAACTGAAACTTCCTACGGACCCGGAGGCATTGCGTCGTCTGGTGCGCGAACAATCCCTTGAATTACATCGAGTCAACCGGAAATTGATCACCGCAACTCAGGGAATTCCGAAATACCGGGGACGCATGACGGAATCTGGAAGAATGAAAGCGAAAAGGAACCCAGCGATGGATTCCAGAGATCGCAAAAAGCCAACCACTCAACGATTAAAGCCGAATCCATGATCCGAGCGATTTCCCTATTCATGACCTTGAGTGTGCTTTCGCTTGTCTGTGCCGATGGAGTTTCCATCGTTTCCGGGCCAGAGGCCGGGACTCAGTTAACTCCCGTCAAGGTTTACGATGGTCTGGGGGCATTTGCCGGCAGAGAGTTTGATGCAGCGAAACAGATTGGTGACAATCCCGGTGCTTTGCTATTCGTGCATAGCATGACCCGTAATACCTATCCTGTCATCCGCCGTCTCGACCAGCTGGCAGGTCAACACTCCTTGATGGGATTCAAATCGTTTACTATTTATCTGGCAAGTGATCGGACGTCGGCGGAAACTCAATTGATGAATCGCAACGGTCTGGCCACCGGAGGCTACAAATTTTCCGTGACCGGAAAATTCGGCGCTTTGAAATTGGAGAATCCGATCATGTTGAGTGTAGAAGGATTGGACGGACCCGGAAACTACGCCCTGAATCGACGCGCTGTCCTGACTCTTGTGATGACCTTGAATGGAAAGGTCCACCGTTCTCATACATTTACGGATACGGGTGAACATGATGTGCCGTTCATTGAAAAATGGGTAGATGAAGTGGTGGGTTCAATTCCGGAATCTACTTCCGCGAAGCAGAAACTCCGGGATCGGCGACTGCCTGAGGAACCGGAGCAGTTGCGAAAGTTGGCGGTGCAGTTTCAAGCTTTTTGGGGGCAGGAATACAGAAGAGGCTATCCCATGTTGCCGGTGATCGAAGAAATCACCGGTTCGTTGCCTAATCCTGAAGCGGCGTTGAGCGAGGTGGTCAGCGCTCGGTTGCCTGACGATCCCGAAGAACTCCGGTCCATGGCGATTCGTCAGGCCGAAGAGCTATTTCATTTACAGACCCGATTGAATGCCGCCCTGGAAGGAAAGTTGGAATACACAACTATGAAAACGGCGCAGCTTCGTCAGTCAATGCAAGCTTCACCAATGAAAACTCAGAAGAGTCGGGGCACCTCGCGCTTGACCGAAAAATCCATTAAAAAATTTGAAACGCGACCCGCTCCAGATTCTGGCCAGGCAGTCGCGCAAGGGGCCCCTCCCTCCGATGCAAAACTCAGCAGTCTGATGCGTTCGTTCATCCGCAAAACCAATTCAACGCAAATCAATCTGGAGGTGTTCAAGGAGATTCTGTCCCGCAGTCAGAAATCTTCGGAATTGCAAAAACAGACAGTGGGTATGTTTCGGTTTCTTGTTTCCGGCAACCGTAAATATGGCAATGATCATGCTCGAAAACTGGTCCGTGATTTCCTCGATATTCATGAAAAATTAAATTCCACCCACGACGAATGATTTTTCGAAAACCAAGCTGGATGCTGATGCTGTGTTTCGTGAGGGTCACAATGTCGATGACGCATGCCAGCGATTCGGATGGAAGTGACGCTGGGGAATCCTTTCATTTTGAATATCAGATATCACCGATTCTTGCTAAATTGGGATGTTCTGCTGCCGAATGTCATGGAGGCGCAACGGGGCAGGGAGGTTTTAAACTTTCACTGTTTGCTGATAATCCTCTATTGGATTACCAAGCGATTACAGAAGAGTTAGGGGGGCGGCGGATCGATTATTCCGATCCCCCCAACAGTTTGGTTTTAAGGAAACCGAGCCGGAAGGGAGTCAAACACGAGGGGGGGCGTATTCTCCGTTCGGAGGACTCGGGCTATCAGAAAATCATCAAGTGGATTGAGCGTGGGGCCCCGTTCACTGAGGGAACGCCCGAATTCTTGATGGGAATTACTATGCGACCCTCCAGTGAAGGGTTTTCCGTAATCGCGAATTTTCAAAGTGGTTCTAATGAATTTAAGCGAGATGTAACCCATTTAGCTTTGTTGGATTCCAGCAATGAACAGGTGGCGGAAGTCGATGAATTCGGGAAAGTGGAAATCA
>DUCD01000170.1:20402-22260 GCA_012959985.1 Verrucomicrobiales bacterium
GGAGAAGCTTGGGTTTTTTCCCGTTATGGGAAATTTAATGCGAGGCGTTCCATTCGGAAACCATTCGAGAGGTCAGTCACTTATCATAAGGCAGATCACCCGCTTGACCGGGTCTGGCTGGAACACCTCCAGCAACTGGGCTTAGAACCGGCTGTCAGGGCTTCGGGTGAAATTCTGGTTCGGCGCGTTTATTTGGATCTGGTGGGGCGTCCTCCCAGCCTGTATGAGTTGTCGCAGTTTGAACAGTTGCCCGAATCCGATCGAATCTCACGTGTCGCCGATCAACTCATAGGGACGCCTGAGTTCGATCAAGTTTTTGGCCGGCATTTCGCAGAGTTTTTTGAGATCCCCGAACAGGGCAAGGATCCCAGAAATGCCCGCGAACGAAATATCCGTCTCCGGCGCGTGTTCCAACAGGCAATGACCCGAAAGGCTTCGGTGGCCGAATTCACCCGGGCGATTCTAATGGATCCGTCCGGGCAGGAAGCTTGGAAACACTTTTCCGATCCAAGGGACCGAGCAGAATACGTTGGTCGAACCATGCTTGGAATGCGCATTGGTTGTGCTCGTTGCCACAATCATCCGCTGGACCGTTGGACCAATGAAGAGCATCTGCGGTTTTCCGCTTACTTCAGTGATCCTCGGCCGGCACCGGGGGGGGGGATGATGGCCGGGCGTTTTTTTCTTCCAGGATCTGGAAAACCGGTTCCGCAGGAGTTGCTTCCTCTCGGCAACCATCGAGCTCCCGAAGATATTAAACCCGAAGGAACCCTTGCCTGGTTTATTATCGACAGCGGCAATCAACAGTTTGCCCGCAATATGGTCAATCGGATTTTAGGTAAACTGATCGGCGCCCCGATTGTGGATCTTCCGGACGATCATCGGCTAACTAACCCTGGGGTTTATGAACCCATGCTCGATGTGTTGGTCGAGCATTTCCTTGATAGCGAGACCGATTTTCGGAAACTGGTCCATTTTATTGTCACTTCGGATCTGTATGCTGTGTCCAGTTTTCCGCCGGACGAGGAGAACGTATCAGGAGATCCTGAACTGCGATATTTGGCCCGACGCGAACCACGTCCTCTGACTCCTTCGCAATATAAGAACGCGATCGAGTTTGTACTCGGTGTGTCGATCGATCGACCAAACCTTCCGGATTCTCCCTTGGCGCAACAACTCTATATCATGAACAGTGGGCTGATTCAGGAGGGGTTGAATGTTCCCGATAATCAGGTCGATGCCATCTTCGATTTTCAGCCGGACCCGTCGCAACAATTGGTGGAAATGTATCGCCTCATTTTGTCAAGAGATCCACGTCGCGGTGAGGTTGAAACTTTCCTGTCCTTGTTGGAAAATTCCTCATCACCCCGAACCGACGGAAAAGACCTGGCGTATGCATTGCTGGCCGGTCGCGAATTCGGGTCCTTACGTTAATCATGAACCACCCAACCTGATCATTGTCATGAATCGCAGAGATTTCCTAACTACTATGGGCGCGTTGAGCTTCCTGCCGGGATTGCTGCCCGGTGCGTCGATACTTCAGAATAACCAACGCTCACTGATCCTCATATGGATGGACGGGGGAATGTCCCACATTGATACATTTGACGGGAAACCGGAAGCGCCGGGCAATATTCGAGGCGATCTGGTGTCCATGGAGTCCAGCTTGGAAGGTGTTTTCCTCAGTGAGCATCTTCCCCAACTGTCGGCGCGGATGAATAAGCTCAGTTTAATTCGATCGATCACCAGCCCTGAAGGTAATCACGATCGGGGTTCCTGCTACATGCTGACGGGGCGACGTCCCAACCCGGTACTTACCTATCCTTCCTTTGGTTCCATTTACGGGCAGGGCTCATTG
>DUCD01000170.1:22379-24215 GCA_012959985.1 Verrucomicrobiales bacterium
GGTGTCAAAGGATGCAAGGTCCGTAATCTGGAACCGATCCCTGAAATGCGTCAGGCAATTTCACTTTTGAAGAAAGTGGATCAACTCGACGGTAAACCTCGATCGGAAGCGGAAACGGCACGTGACCTGTTTCTCAATCAGGCACAACATCTCTCCCTTAATAAAGACGTGAGAGCCATGTTCGACGTCTCACATGAAAAGGATTCGGTGCGTCAGCGATATGGACGTCATGTTCTGGGTTCTTCCTGTCTGTTGGCTCGACGGTTGGTCCAGGGAGGCGTTCGTACCGTTTTCGTCCGTGACAAAGGTTGGGATCATCACCGGAATATCCTCAATTCGCTGACTTACGGTTTCCCCCCTAAGCTCCAGGCCATGGACCAAGCTGTTTCAGCATTGCATGAAGACCTCGATCGAAAGGGCATGCTCGAAAATACTTTGGTCATGGTGGCCAGTGAGTTTGGACGCACTCCGCGAGTGAATTCCAGCGGGGGGCGGGATCATTGGGCAAGGGCCAGCTCGGTGCTTCTGTTCGGCGCTGGAATCCGACCTGGAACTGTCATTGGAAAGACTGATTCCAAAGGCGAGGCGCCTATCGAGGATCCGGTATCACCCGCCGACCTCTTTAACACAGTGCTCGCCGCATTGGATGCAAACTTGGGACGCACCCTTCATACTGCCTCAGGAAGGCCAATTCCCGTGATTGAGGGCTCTATGAAATTGATCCCCGAGTTGCTGCGAGGGTAGGGTAAGGAAGAGATAAAGGAATACGAGCGTCCCTGAAGCCCGGTGCGCTGAGCCGGGATCGTTGAAACCTGCATACAGGCTTACCCTATTCCGGCCTCGGCGCGGCCAGCTTCAGGGATAACAGCTTTAAAACATGTGCGGAAAACTCTTAACCGAATGGCAGTGCAGCGAGCCCTACCGAAATAGCAGGATGCAATAGATCCATGGCAAAATACACACATCTCATAACAGCATTGTTGGTTTGTTTCTGTCTTGCAACGACACATGCAGGCAAACTCGATCATCATGTCGGTCCTGTTACCGATATAGCTGTGAGTGGAGATCGAGTTTTTTCTGTGTCCCAGAGTGGGGTTTGTCAAGGCATGGGGTCCCAACTGATTCAATTGGTTGATCCCGGTTTTCGCGTCACTTCGATCGCTGTCATCGGCAATTGGTTGATGATGGGTGGAGGAGATCCCGGCTTGTCAGGAAACATCGGTATATACGATTTAAATAGCAGGGAGATGCGTTCAGTTCAAGTGGCTGATGATTTAGTCTACGACCTTGCCATCCATCCTGAAGAACCCTTGGCGGCCTTCGCCTGTGCGGACAATAGAGTGATGACGATTCGTTTTCCAGATATGGAATTGGGCACGCTTCAGGAACGCCATCGTCACACTGCCGCTGCCCGAGCCGTCGCGTTTTCGAGTGATGGCAAACATCTGGCTTCGGGAGGTCTGGATGCACTCGTGATGCTATCTCTAGTTGGAGAATCGAAAAAACCCATTCAAATGCAGGACCACAGCGACAAGGTGGAATGCCTGACGTTCTCCCCGGATTCCTTGTCCCTGGCTTCCGGTGCGCGCGACGGAAAAGTCCGGATTCACAATATGGAAGGCCGCTTGATCCGGACCTACAGCAAATTGTCCGGGGATTCCAAATATATTGCATGGGGTGAGGATCATCATATCCTCTCCATTACTTGGGGAGGCGCTGAGCCCATGCTGGTTGCCGGTGCTTCGAAAGGTACACTTCACCTGTTGTCAAATTCCGACAATCGATCTGCCACCTTACCCAGGAGAATGAAGAAACCCGTCTACAGACTTGCCTTCG
>DUCD01000170.1:24225-28444 GCA_012959985.1 Verrucomicrobiales bacterium
CCCCTTCCCTTTCGAAGATGCACTCTGCTCCAGCAGGAGCGGGCTTGCCTTCGATCAGGATGGAGAACTCCTCATCGGGTCTCATAGTTTATCGTCGTATCCATTGGCTTCTCCCGATACATTTTTCCGATAAAATTTCTGCCCACGAACAACACGAACAAACGCAAAGGGGTTAGGGGGGGCGATTAAAAGTGCGGGGAGGGAGAGCGTCCTCGCGAGCCATTCATGGATTCCTTCATACATCGAAAGGATGACAACCAGGAGTGGGCTACTTTTCTGTCCACCTATTTTTCGGCTCGCGGGGACGCTCTCCCTCCCTTCAGTTTTATTCGGTATCCGCAGGCTCGCACGGGTGCTGAAGCCACAATTGAACGGAATTTCAAGTTGGCAATTCTGATCCCTCGATTCAGCCATTTTACTGAGTTCAGTGCCTATATCCCCGCACTTTTAATCGCACCCGATTAGGGGGAGAATCAATGGGTTTCAATTTTTTTGAGTATTTCGCGGGCAACAACCATTATGCATTCTTCTAATCCTTTGACATGAATTGTTGCATTCAGGAATTTTCTTTCGATCAGTGGGCAGAGAGAGGAATGGCAGTAAGTTAAAGCATTTTGTTCCGTCCTGATTGGTTTTCCAATGTCCGGGTTCGACGCCCCCGGCTTCAGGAACAAAATCTTGTCCAGGGCCTTTTCAAACTTGAAGCTGGCCGCGGTGAGGCCGGATTTGACATCGTTCTGGTCATGTCGATCCCAGACCCAACTGCCCAGAAATCCCATCGAAACCCCGTCTTAACTTAATGCCATTCGGGGACGAGAGAAGTTCTTGAAAACCGTCATCTCGGTGGCAACAAGTCTGGTGAATAAATGGAGATTGCCTGGAGCATGGCTTTCCGGTAACAGTAAGGTCTTGTGAAAATACGGTATCAAGTGAAACTCCAGTAGTTTCCTATTTTATTCAACCCATGAAAAGAACCCTTCTTATTCTTGCTCTAATTTGTCTTCAGCTTTTGTATCTCCGTCCTGACCTTTTGTCGGCGGACGAAAAACCAACGTCCGGAGACAAGCCCAATATTATTTACATCATGGCCGATGATCTGGGCTATGGAGATCTCGGCTGCTACGGCCAGACTTGGATCAAGACACCCCATATTGACCGACTTGCCCGGAACGGCATGAAATTTACCGACTTCTATGCCGGTTCGACTGTATGCGCGCCTTCTCGTTGCGTGCTGATGACCGGGTTGCATACGGGTCATTGTTTTATACGCGGCAATGGTAAGGATAACCTGCGTCCTGAAGATATTACAGTTGCGGAGGTCATCAAGCCGGCTGGATATGCGACCGGGCAGATCGGTAAGTGGGGGCTGGGGCATGAGGGATCCACCGGTTTGCCTACAAAGCAGGTTTTCGATTTCTTTTTCGGTTATTTGGATCAGCATCATGCCCACCTGTATTACCCCACTTTTCTAGTGAAAAATGAGCAGAGGATTCAATTGCGGAATGAGGTTCCCGATGAGGGGGAATGGGGACAAGGTGTTGCCACCCGTAAGGTGGACTACAGTCCTCAACTTATGGCTAAAGAGACCCTTGGATTTATTGATCAGCATAAGAATGAGCCGTTTTTCCTGTATCTGTCGTATACCCTGCCTCACGCAAATAATGAAGCAAGGGGGAGAACGGGGGACGGGACAGCCGTTCCCAATCACGGGATCTACGGAAAAGAGAGTTGGTCCAAACAGAATAAAGGCCAGGCAGCGATGATTACCTACCTTGACGACATGGTGGGGCAAGTTGTCAGGCGCCTTGAGAAACATGACTTGCTCGATAATTCCGTGATCTTCTTTACCTCGGATAATGGTCCCCACAGCGAGGCTGGAAATGATGTAACGTTCTTCGATGCCAATGGACCCGTTACCGGAATCAAGCGTGCCATGTATGACGGCGGCATCCGGGTGCCTATGATCGTTCAATGGCCGGGGCACGTGAAGCCCGGTACAACCACAGATCTGGTAGCCGGTGGAGTGGACTTCATGGCCACTGCGGCGGATATCGTAAACGTAAAACTGGACACGCCTACAGACGGCATCAGTTTTCTTCCAACACTGCTCGGTAGAAACAGCGAGCAGAAAAAGCACGAGTATCTTTACTGGGAGTTTTATGAGCAGGGTTCCAAACAGGCGTTGCGTGCAGGAAAATGGAAAGCAATCCGCCGTCCGTTGGGGACAGGACCGATTGAAATTTACGATGTGTCGAAAGATATCGCCGAACAGAACGATCTGGCCAAACAGCGTCCGGATCTCGTTGACAGATTTGAAAACATATTCACCGAAGCCCATGTACCGACCGATCGATGGAAGCCGCAGGGGAGACTCAGGAGCAAATCCGGAGAGAGGACCGACGGTCGCTGAGAGGATGAGTGTATGTTTGCCGGATTGATCCCGAGACAGGAATATTATAACGCTATGGTAGACATCTGTCTCAGCGCACCGCTTTTTCCGTCTAACCAATTTGGCCCAAGCGGCGCGCTGAGACAGCACGCCCTACCTTTTTGTCTACTTCAATAAAACCTACATCTATAAATCCAAGACCCAATATTCTCTCCCATGACACGAAACGAAGCTTGGACACTGTTGACTGAATATACTCAATCGGAATCACTGCGTAAACATGCGCTCAGCGTCGAGGCGGCCATGCGGTTTTATGCCGAGAAATTCGCTGCCGATATCGAGCAATGGGGTGTGACCGGATTGATTCATGATTTCGATTATGAACGATGGCCTGAACCTCCAGCACATACCCGGGAAGGAGCCTCCATCCTTAGAGGAATGGAGTTGGATGAAGAAATAATACAGGCAATGTTGTCTCATGCAGATTGGAATCAGGAAGAGTTTCCCTTGGATCGTCCGATTCGGAAGAGTCTGTTCGCGGTGGATGAACTCTGTGGATTCATCACGGCAGTTGCCTATGTCCGCCCTGAGAAACTGGATGGTATGACACCCAAAAGCATAAAGAAGAAGCTCAAACAGAAATCCTTTGCAGCATCCGTAAGTCGTGAGGACATTGCCAAAGGAGCGGAACTCCTGGAATTGGATCTAAGTGAACATATTTCCAATGTGATTCAGTCTCAGCAGAAAATAAAAGAATCCATAGGGTTTTGAGCCATCCATAAAAGCGGAAAAAGAGGTTGCAAATCAGTTCCACCTCCTACAATGTCCCCGGCTTTGCGAGATTCTCATTGCCCGATGGTGTAACGGTAGCACTAATGACTCTGACTCATTCAGTCAAGGTTCAAATCCTTGTCGGGCAACCATTTAGCACTAACGACTTGCTCGGGTTTTCGGAGGTACCTCAAAAACCCCATATACCCGTAAGTATATCACTACTCCGCCTTTTCAAGCCGTTTGTCGTATGGGAACGATGTTGCTTTCACGGCTCTTGAAGACGTTCCACGCCGGCTTCTTTTAGGGCATCCAGTCAAGCTTTCCGGGAATCACCTCGCCGTAGCATGTCCTGATTTCCGTGCCACCTGTAATTGTCGAGCGACGATCGGACGACCGTATAATGACCGGATTTCGCCGGATTCATGGAGACTTTGATGGACGGAGTAACGGAATAACGAAGAGACCGATCCCACCAACCCTTGACATGCACCGGACTTTGCATCCAAGAAAACAAGGGACTTATTCCAACTGAATCACGCCATAAAAGCGAATTTTCACCCCTGCATCTGGAGTGTCCTTCAGTGAAGTTGTCGCTTCCGGGGCAACGATCTCTCCAGACGTGGTCCACTCGGTCGATTGCAAACTATTTTTATGCAATAAACGATAGGTCTTTCCCGGAACTGAATTCCAGTGAATGGTAAACGATCCATCGCCATGCCTAACAATGCCCGTAATCGCCAAGGCCACCTCTTCGGTAACCGTCACCGAGAAAGAAAGACTTGCTGTCATGGTCGGGCTTCCACTATCAGAAACTTCCACGGTAATGATGTAGTTATCCGCAGCTTGACTGTCGGAAACATCCCAGCTGAATCCACCGGTATCCTCGTTTACCGAAGCGTCCTTTGGCACCTCCCCAGTTAGACTATAGCTTAAACTTTGAGCCGGAAGATCAGCGTCTTCTCCATTGATGTTGAATGTGAGCAACCCTCCAACGACAACTGATAGAGGATCGATAGCGGTCAACGTGGGAGCCGCATTGACTTCGCCGACCACGAT
>DUCD01000171.1 GCA_012959985.1 Verrucomicrobiales bacterium
ATCTTTAAATTTAAATAAAAATGATTTTTTGTGGACTAGCCCAATTTCTTTTGTTGCATCGGCTAACTGTGGACTATATTGTGGAGCTAAGATTGATTTTGTAGAGATCGATTTAAAAACTTTTAATTTATCAGTACAAAAATTAGAACAAAAATTAATTTTAGCAAAAAAAAACAATAGACTTCCAAAAATATTGGTGGTGGTCCATCTTGGAGGACTATCTTGCAATATGCATGAAATATATAAATTATCAAAAAAATTTGGATTTAAAATTATAGAGGATGCATCCCATGCTTTGGGTGGATCGTACAGAGGTTTTAAAGTTGGTAGTTGTAAATATTCCGACATAACAGTTTTTAGTTTCCATCCTGTGAAAATTATTACGAGTGGAGAGGGAGGTGTAGCAACCACAAATAATAAAAAATTAGCAGATAAAATGTTAATGTTGAGAGAACATGGTATCATAAGAGATAAATCTAAATTTAATGGAAAATCTCATGGGCCTTGGCATTATCAACAACAATATCTAGGATTTAATTATAGGATGAGCGATATACATGCTGCATTAGGAATTAGTCAGCTTAAAAAAATTAACAGATTCGTTAAAAGAAGAAATGAGATTAGCAAAATATATAAAAAGGAGTTTAAAAAGTTTAAAGTTCTGATGGATGATAAGCTTGAAATGTTTCAGCCCAGAAATGGGTTTATGGTCTGGCTTTCTTTTCCGGATCAACTTAGGTCGCCGGACAACGATCGAATCATCGTGAACCTAATAGACCATTTACAACCTTTTCAAGACGTCGTAGCCTCTGGTTTGGGTAAAAACAGCAATGGGGAGGCTGGGTTTCAGCCAAGACAGGGTGGTCCCGGAAAAAGGCCAAGAGGTCCCGGAAAAGGGCCGAGAGGTCGTGGCAATTTCCAGCGGCGCGGCCCTGGAGGGCCGGGGCCGGGGCAGCAGGTTCTGGATCAATTCAGGCCCCCCGTCAGTAATCATCATTCATCGCCGACACACCGGATGTCTTCTGAATAATTTGAGTGGTGTTTAATCGAGAAACCGGCAGCATTTCCACTTCGTGAGTTTCGGGCTTTTTCATGGGTAATCGTTTTCTAAAGATCAAATGTTGCATGCATCTGTCTGCCGTTTGGTTGGTTTCATTTGCGGTTCTTCACAATGTCGGGTTTTGCTATGCAGGCACTCCCGATGGTTTCCCCAAACCTGCCTCTGCAGTGACAGCCAGTGTATTGGGACTCCGGATCTCGGAATTCATGGCCATCAACAATAACACCCTGAGAGATCACGAAGGTCGTCCGTCTGACTGGATTGAAATCCACAATTCAAACTCCATATCCATTTCCTTAAGTGGGTATTTTCTGACAGATGATCCAGAGGAACTCGATAAATGGGAGTTTCCAGAAATATCAATACCGGCCCGGAGTTACCTGTTGGTATTTGCTTCCGGACGAAAAGTAGCTACGGATTCCCTGCCAATTCGAAATAACGAAGAATTGCATGCAAGTTTCCGGTTGTCAGGATCTGGTGAATACCTTGCTTTGATTGCACCGGACGGCGTCACTGCAGTGCATGAGTTATCCCCGGCCTTTCCACAGCAGAAAGCAGATATCTCCAGTGGGTTTTCTCCTACTGCCACCGGGTTGCGCTATTTTGATCGACCCACGCCGGGAAGTAGCAATCCGATTGGTTTTGATGGTATTGTAGAGGATACAAAATTCTCTGTGGATCGCGGACTTTATGGATCTCGATTCGGTGTTGAAATTACCAGTGCCAATTCGGGTGCCGTCATTCGTTATACTACGGATGGCTCTTTGCCGAGTCCGTCACACGGAAATGTTTACCAACGGCCGATCCCCATTGCCAAGACCACCCCATTGCGAGCTATGGCCTACCGAATAGGATTTCTTCCAACCAATGTCGATACTCAGACTTATGTGTTTCCTGAAAAAGTTGCCAGGCAACCCTCACAACCTAGTGGGTATCCCGAGGATTGGGGGACGGATGGAGAAGTGCCCGGCAAGGTGGTAGCGGATTACGAAATGGATGCCAGAGTAGTCGATTCAACCCTGGAAGGGTATAGCGTTCCTGAAGCACTTGCAGATATTCCAACTCTGTCCATAGTGATGAATCGAGAAGATTTCCTGGGCAGACAAAAAGGGATCTACAACCATCCCAAAAGTCGGGGAAGTTCCTGGGAAAAAGTCTGTTCTCTAGAATGGTTCAACCCTGCCGACGGCGGAGATTTTCAGGTGGACTGTCGCATTGAGATACATGGCAATTCCAGTCGAAGACCCTTCCGGATGCAGAAACATTCTTTTCGAATATCATTTCTATCCGAACTCGGTGCGGGTAAATTACGGTATGCCTTGTTCCCCGATTCTCCCGTAGAGAAATTCAACAAACTGGTGCTTCGAGCTTGCTTTACCGATAGCTGGGGATTGGTCAGTTGGGGGGCAGGTCGATATCGTCCCAATGATTCACAGTACATTCGGGATGTCTGGATGAAAGAGTCTCTTCGTGATATGGGGCAACCCTCCAGTTATGGAGATTTTACACATCTGTATATCAATGGACTGTATTGGGGAATATATAACGTCACTGAGCGCCTGGAGGATGATTTTTTCGCCGATCACCAAGGGGGTGAAGAAGAGGACTGGGAGGTGGTTGAGGATCTCAGCGGAGGAGGGGAACACTGGCAGCGTTTGATGAGGGACATCCGAGAAAAAGCCAACGATCCCAACTTACTCGAGTTACTGGAAAATCGGCTTGATCTTGAAAACTTCATGGATTACATGCTACTTCATTTTTATGCAGATTCCGAAGACTGGCCGCATCACAACGGCTATGCGGCAGGAGCACCCACTATCGGCATACCTTTCCGATTTTACGTCTGGGACCAGGAAATTGTTCTCGATAACCATTCCATCCAGAAATACGATCGAAATGAATCCGGTAAACCGGGTGAACTCTTTCAGATTTTAAGGCGAAATTCCGACTTCCGTTTGATGTTTGCCGACCGGGTCTACAAGCAATTATCACAGGGCGGTGCCTTGAGCCTGACGAATTCTCAGCAACGTTATCGTAAATGGACGGATAGAATCGATAAAGCCATTGTCGCCGAATCAGCAAGGTGGGGTGATGTTCAGATGACAACTCCCTATGGAAACCGTGTGGAACAACCCTCTCCCTTGAGTCGCTGGGATCACCGGAATTATCCGCCCGCCCCACACAGCCCGAATTTTTATTTCACTCGCGAAGATTCATGGATTATCGAACGGGATAATGTACTCAATGAGTATCTCCCTAAAATCTATGATGATTCTTTCGGAAACGGTTTGTTGACTGAACTTCGTAGAGAGAATCTGTATCCTTCCATCTCTCCTCCGGATTTCCAATTGGCTCAATCCAGTTTTGGTTCGGAAGTAACTCTGGAATTGAATTTTCCACCGGAGCAGGAAGTCTTCTACACCATCAATGGATCAGATCCCGGAGCAGATTTGTCTGAACAGGCTTCCCTTCAATGGATTCGTGAGTCTTCTCCGGTGAAAGTGTGGATACCGGATTCTAACTTCTTAGAGCGGAAGTGGACCTCTTCACGATTTGAAGATGATGACTGGATCAGTGGTGCATTTGGAATTGGTTATGAAATTCCTCCAAGGACAAATTTCAGTGGCTTGATCAATTTCGACATCAGCGCCATGTATCGTAAAAACGCCAGTCTATATATCCGTTCCCGATTTGTCATTGAAGATGCTTCGTTGATTGATCGTATAGAATCACTGTATCTTCATATCAAGTATGACGATGGTTTCCTGGCTTATCTGAATGGCCAACAGATGGCTTCCTCCAACGCTCCGACAGACCCGATTTGGAATTCAAGAGCCACGCAATCACGGAATGAAGTGAATGCCGTTCTGTTTGAACCCTTCGATGTTGACTCAGGAATACAATTTCTTAAACCGGGCTTGAATGTCCTGGCGATTCAGGCCTTGAACGCCGATCATAGAAGCGACGACTTGTTACTTGTTGCCAAACTGACTGCCGAACTTGGGCCTGCCGAGAATGGCGAATTTCAGTCGATGCAGTACCTGGAACTCATTCGATTAACCGAACCGGGTAAGATCAGGGCACGATCCTTGGCAAAAGACGAGTGGAGCGCCTTGATTGAAATTGACGTGGGGGAAGATTATTTTCCACGACCGTCAACATTCGCTGGAGATCCATTTGAAGATAGAGACGAGGATGGCCTACCTTCCTTGATCGAATATGCCTTGGGAACCGAGGATCAGGATCCAACGTCAGGGTGGGATGCGATCTCCTACGGCACTTCATCCGGTTTTCCGGATTCTGAAGGTTTTGAATTCAGGATTGCTCGTAGCCTTACCGCAACGGGTATCGATTTAGAAATCGAGACTTCCAGCGATTTGGTACATTGGGTTTCAGCCAAAAACAATGACCAAATTGTGACTGAGTTTGAAAGAACAGACTCAAGAAATTCTCTCGTGTTGAAATTATCTTCTACTGATTTCAGTCACTTATTCTTCCGTATTCGCGTTGTATTGAATCAATGATGATTGTGATGGTAGGCGGGGTGGTGAATGTGTTGAAAGGGCAGCAAAACATTGACTGTTGGTTGCTCATTAGGAAAGGATAGCCCTCAACCAACGAAGACCATGAGTTCCCTCACCCCATCTGCAGACAGTGATTTGGAATTCACCGCATGGCTT
>DUCD01000172.1 GCA_012959985.1 Verrucomicrobiales bacterium
AGTCCGACAATTTCAGCCCCTGGGATTTTCCGAAAACTTGATGCCGATCAGTATAACACCAATTCCTGCCAGCACAATTCCAAATACTCGTTCCTTCCGAATGAAACTGACCTTGTCGTAGGCATGGACTTTACTCCTTTGGTCCATTTTATCGTTCCATAGACTCAGCAAACTGCTTAGGTCGGGTAGAGGATCGGCTTTATTCGATCGTAAGTTTATTTCCACTATCAATCAAAGTTGGACCTTTTTTGCCATTTTTACAAGATGTGCAATGTTCAAGTGTCCGTACGTTTTTTCAAATAAAACACCCCCGTCTGCATGACCGAACCATCTGGCAATGGTCAAGTAGTCGATGCTGCTCATAATGCACCTGAATATGAAATAATGGCGGAGATGATGAAAGCCCAACTTCTCCAGTCCTGCATCTTCCCAGATCGTAGAAAAAGACGCCCTGAAGCTCTTTCTTGGTTCATCAAAACTATTTGGAAACAGCCACCGGGGAGACACACGCCGGCTCTCCATATCAAGGAGAGCACGCTCAAGTTCCGGATTGAATTCGACGCACCTCATCTGCCCGTTTATGTTATGGCAAACTCCTTTCAAAGCTTCTTTCCTGAAAACTTCGATCTCCCACTTTTCAACAAGCCGCTTCTTCTTGGCTTTCCATTTTCCCATCCCGACTTCTATGGCGACATTTTTTGCCAGACTGTGTTCCTTAACGGCATAATCAAGAAGGGTCGTCAAATATCTATTCCTGGCTCTGGCCCCGGTGTTGTTCTCCGTTTTCCGGAGACGATTAAACTCCCTGATTCTTTCAGGTGTTATTTTTTCCAAACGGCAGTTTCCGAAGAACTTCTTATACTGATTGAGAAGGATTCTCTCGATCTCGATGGTTGACTCCCTTTTCCTCTCCATTTCATGGATCTCTTTCAGGTAGGAATCCGCAAGCTCACAGAAGGACATCGGGGTTCGATTGGATGGTGACTTTATTCCCCCTTGGTCTCGGTTATCAATCAGTTTCTTACGTGCGGCCGATGCTTCAGCCGGGGTATTGGCCCCTTCCAGGAGTTTTCGCATCGGCATTGAGATCCCTGTCTCTGGATCAACAGCCTCAATTGCGCGTAGTATTTACCAGATCGCTTCCATACCCCCCGGATTCTTCGGTTTCTCCGATCAAAAACCTGTTCCCAGTGATTGTTTCTGTTGACCTTACTCTTGGTGTTGTCTACTTTCATCGCCTTGAAAGACGTGGTAAAACGCAGCAGAACAAATGTAGGACCCATCAAGTCTCAACAATGCTCGTTTTTTTCAAACTGTTACTGATAAACAAGATGCGCGGTTAGCTCAGCGGTAGAGCACTACACTGACACTGTAGGGGTCACTGGTTCGAACCCAGTACCGCGTACCATTTATAAAATTTTTCTTCGGATTTCTCCAAATCAATCTCCATTGTCCGAGCCAGCTCACGCTGCACTGCCATTACATTAGGTTAAGGATAAAAATTTCAGATTACGGAACTTGCTACTCGAGTTTCCCGAGGATCCCTCCCTATCCACAGCGGCGACTCCGCCGCATGCCGTCCAAAACTTGCCGGAATATCAGAGCTTTTCGGACAAACGCATCAGCAGTTTGGACTACGTCGACGAGTTGAACAAAGCCGCTTTCCACTGGAGGACCGATCAGGCCTTAACCGAATGGCAGTGGCTCACTGCTGAAGCGTAACATCGACTGTTTCGGCTGAGGACAGCCGACGCTACAGCACCGATTGCTTGACAGATTACCATCCATGGATAACATGTATCCATGCAGAAGATTCAGATTTTATTTCCTGAGCCCGTGATGAATCGCTTGCGGAAAACTTCACAGGAATGGGATCGACCGGTTAGTGAGATTGTCCGCAAAGCGGTTGACGATTTTTTGAATAAACTACCGGCACCCGCCCCACATAGGCCGAAGTTAAAGATTCCTGTGTTTCAGGGAGGAAAACTACGAATCTCCGCAGAGAATTTTAAGGAGCATATTTACTCGAATTTGATATCGGCCGAGAATGGCAACGCCGGAAAACTAAAGAATTGAAGTGGCGATTCCCACCTTGGGAGTAATAATGAACAGCATTGATGCAAATATCCTGGTCTACGCATTCAACGAGGAAGCAGAGGAGCATCCCATTGCCAAGTCGTTTATCGAACAGGCCATGGACCACCCGAACGAGTGGATTGTATCTGATCAGACCTTATTGGAATTCTACAGTGTCATTCGAAATCCCGTCATCATGAAACACCCATTAGGCGCGCGGGAAGCCTGCTCCAAACTACAGTTCGTCCGGTCACAAACCGGTTTCCTGCATTGTTCCTATGAGTCCACTCTGTGGCCGTCCGTTATGCAAATCCTTTCAAAGGCAAAATTTCCTTACCGCAGAACCTTCGACGCAGTTCTGGCAGCTACCTTGATCGGTAACGGCGTGGAAGTTCTATACACACGAAACACCAAAGATTTCCATGGGTTTGGATTCAAGGTCATCAATCCGATTGACTGAAATGCCGCACATTCCGGTTGTTTCCTTTTGCTTTTACAAACCTGACCTATGGATTATCCTTCTTCCTTCCAATGAATGAAACAATACACGAAGTCCTGAAGTATCGCTGCATTCGAGCAAAAATCATTTTTTGTGCAGCTCTCCCTATTACGCTCTCATTGGTCATTCTGTCTGGTTTCATGTCGAGCCGCGTATATCGAACATTGAAGGAATCCGCGTTTCTTGAAATTGGACATGCGATTAAAGGCGTCGCCGTTGAAATCAATCAGCGCAATCTGGAAGCGGCTATGGTTCCGAGAATCATGGCTCTCGCTCAGGTACATGGATTGTTCGGCAAACGTCAGGAATCCATCGCTTATGCCAAACACGTTCTGGAAACCCACCCCCACCTTACCGGGGCCTATTTCGGCTATGAACCCAACGCAGATAAGCAGGATGCCTCCTTTCCGCCTCTGGCGACGGAAGAAGAAGCAAAGGCGATGGATGCAAACGGACGATTTCTGCCCTACTTTTTCAGAGACAAAAACAATTCCCAATTGATCAAGTTGACGCCCTTGGTGGATATGGAAAAAAATTTCTATTACCAAGGGGTGAAAAACCGTGTTGAAGGAAGATTGGAAACAGAACAGATTGCTTTGGCTCCCCAACTTAGTCGGCATTACGTCGCATCTGCTCTGGGAGATATTCCTGATGAGAGAGATCAGAGAATTATGATCACCGAACCTTACATCTATGAGGGGAAGATGATTTACGAACAGACCTATCCCATCATCCTCGATGATCAGTTTGTTGGAATCGCGGGAGTGGATCGCGCCCTTACCGATGTCCACAACGAACTCAATTCAGCAAAACCATTCAATACAGCCGAGTTTATCCTTATCAGTAAGCGAGGCCGAATCATATCAGCCACCTTTGATACCTCTCTGAAAGGAGCCCCGGTCGAGAATACCCTTTTTTCGAAAACTCTGCTGCCCCTTTATCAGAACAGGGCACAAGACGTTGAAATGGTTAAAGACGATAACGACAATAAAAAGTATCTCTATCAATCCGTAAAGATTCCCTATGGCAAATGGACCTTAATCATGCGCGTCAACCATGAGGAGATATTCGGCCCGCTCAGGAAGACCATATTCTGGCGTCTCTGCATGGTTCTTGCGGTGGTCATCGGAATTTTTTCGGTCCTGATCTGGATCGCAAATGATATCTCCTGCCGAATCTACCGTGCCTGTGAACTGGCAAGCCGAGTGGCCAAGGGAGATCTGACTGGAAAGGTTGAAATTCAGGGCACCGATGAAACGGGACAACTGTTGAGCGATATTCAGAAAATGATTCAGAATTTGAATCGCCTGATCGGGCAGGTGAAATCATCAAGCATTGAACTGACTTCTACCGCGACACGAATCTCTGCGGGCGCGAAATCGCAGAAAACAGCCGTGCAGGATTTCGGTTCCTCGACAAGTCAGATCGCGGCAGCCGTCAAGGAGATCAGCGCCACCTCTCAGGAACTTTCCAAAACTATGATGGGTGTCAGGGGAACAGCCGATGAAAATGCAGATCTTGCCGAATCAGGACGGACCAATCTGGATGAGATGCAGAAGGCCATGAACCGCTTGGTGGATGCAAACCAATCCATTTCCGGAAAGCTGTCTGTCATCAACAACAAAGCACAGAACATAAACAGTGTCGTCACCACCATCAACAAGGTCGCCGATCAGACCAACCTGCTTTCATTGAACGCGGCTATCGAAGCAGAAAAAGCGGGGGAATTCGGTCAGGGGTTCTCTGTGGTCGCCAGAGAAATTCGCCGGCTGGCGGATCAAACGGCAGTCGCAACTCTGGATATTGAAAAAATGGTTCAGGAAATGCAAACCTCTGTTTCTGCCGGAGTCATGGAAATGGACAAGTTCAGCGAACAGATTCGGATGGGAGTGGATGAAGTCGGTTCAATCAGTAAACAGCTTGGCCAGATTATCGGTAATGTTCAACTTCTCTCGGGAAAATTTGAATCGGTCCAACAGGGAATGGTTTCACAAACTGAAGGAGCTCAGCAAATCAGTGAGGCCATGACGCAGCTGAATCAGTCGGCAAAATCAAGTTCCAATTCCATTCAGAGTTTCAATCAGGCGACCACTGATCTACACAAATCGGTGGGAGACCTGAGGCAGGAAATT
>DUCD01000173.1:0-2243 GCA_012959985.1 Verrucomicrobiales bacterium
GCCCAACTCTCAAAAGTTAACTGAGGAAGATCTGTTTTTACTCAAGGGTGACAGAACTCGCGAAGAAAATCATCAATGTCAACGAGCCATATGGGAAGCTCATCCTGAGAATCTGGTTTATTTAGGAAATTATATCTCCTATTTAACAGCCGGACCAGCCACAAAGTCAGATCAATGGGATTTTTGTCATCAAGAAATCTCCGCGGCACGCAAACTTGATCCTGATAATGCCCGTTATTCCTATCTCGAAGCCGCGATCCTCTTGAAAGGGGCTTCCGAGATAAAGAGTGAATCGGTCGGAAAGGATGAAGAAGGGAAAAAAATAATGGAGCACTCACTTCAGGTTCTGGATCGTAAAAAACTGGATGAGGCAATGGCAATTCTATTGCAAGGCACAGAGAAACCCTATCTGCGTCGATATGCGAAGGCTATGCTTCGTGAAAGGTTGGATATTTTGGGACCACCACACCGACTGGTCGATATGGTGCAACGCACTGCCTTGGCAGCTTCCGTCTTACTCCCGGACCTTTCACTCTACCGGGATTTGATACGAACTTCCAGCCGATATGCTGAATTGTTAGTGGCCGAAGGAAACGAAGAAGCCGCTGTGCCCTTTCTGGAAACCGGACACATTGTATCCATCCAACTGCATCAAGACAGCTTCACTTTGATAGATATATTGGTTGTGGCCGCTCTGTCTGCTGAAACTGAGAATTCAGCTGTGCCACTTTATCGGCAGATGGGCAGAGAAGCCGATGCCGAACTTGCGATAAGAAAGGCGGCAACTGTGTCGGGTCCGGTTAAGGAATGGAGAAATCAAACACGTGCGGGAGAGAACAATGAAAACAAATCTCGGAACGATCGTATTCTTGATGAGCACGCGGGGATTTTACCCAAGCTCCTCATCCCTGCGATTGGACGATGGCCAACGGCTGAAGAGTATAAACCTGAACGAATGCTTGAATACACGGTTTTCACCGAATTCTTGGTGTTCATTGTATCGATATTGCTTCTGATCGCCCTGCTTTCGTGTTTGGGCATGAATTTATGGTGGCGCTGCCGAAAACCGACCGGTGCACCTTCCGTGCAGACAGATTTCCCAAATCTTCGAGAAATTGTGAGAATGCTGTGTCTATACCTTATATTGCCATGGACGGTATTCTTTCTTGCAACACGTTTTATTCCACTGAGCGGGCACTACTATTCTATTAATTTTGGGATGCATAAACTCATAGCTGAATTTGGGTTATTGGTTGCGGCTTTAATCATCCTACCGATTATCCGGACCTGGCACATGGCGCGGATAAAATGCAGAGAATGTGAATTACCCACTCAGCAGGGCCCTTATCGTTTTATCAAATGGCCGTTGGGTATTGGAATACTAGGCCTGATTCTTGTCTGGTGTATGACTCCTACAGGGAAAGAGACGGCACAATATATCGCCGCAGGAGCAGCCGCACTTGTGGGGATATGCCTTATAATTAGTGCGCTGATCGCTCTGGCTCAAGGGATTGTTGGGGATAAGAGATATGGACCCTTTCACGACACGGCCAGGAGATCGTTGATACCCACCCTTGCTTTTGTGATTCTCGCGATGGGACTCGTAGTCAAACCCCTTCTACTTCATTCTGAAGCTCGATACCTTGCGCAGGATACGATTCTATATGATGCCCATCGACCCGGATTCACAAACATTGAAAACGATCTGGTGGATGACCTTCGGAATCAAATCACAAAAGCTGTAAAGGATCTGGAAAATACATCAAACCAAACACCGCTTGAGGGAACCAAATGAAAGCTCCTTAAATCATTTTCTGGAACCCTCCCTCAAAAAAAGAGCCCATCTTTTCGGATGGACTCAGCTTAAAACAATGCAAGTGGTGATGTAATTTCTACTCAAGTCTGATTTGTGCTATTTGGAATTTTCAAGTTTTTCCAATCTGATTCTAAGAGCCTCGTTCTCAAGCAGAAATTAATCAATACGCGCCCCTACAGAGGCCAGATCGGCCAAACGATCGAGGGGTTGTTCAGCAGCCCAGCAAATTCCGCTCCTGACAGTTGGATCCCCTCCATGCTGACGCCCATCCTATCCTCATGTATTACTAACGGAACATGATGCGTTTATTGGTTATATTCATCTCCCCAGGTAGGACGTGCTGTCCCACTGCATTCGGTTAAGGATTCAGGTGCCCCTGAAGCTGGGGGCGTCGACCCCGGATCATTGAAATCGGCATACATTTCTT
>DUCD01000173.1:2267-13499 GCA_012959985.1 Verrucomicrobiales bacterium
CGGCGCGGCCAGCTTCAGGGATGACAGTGTTAAAACACCTGCGGAAAATCCTTAACCTAATGGCAGTGCAGCGAGCCCTACCTGAACCCGGGTCACTTTATCAACTGGAGCATGGCTTCGGCAAATGCGTTTCCGATTTTACAATAGATTCCAGCACTGCCGAGATAATGATAACCACGATCAGAACCGACATTATAAAACCGCACCCAGTCGGATCCCTTCCAAATACCATCATTCACAATTTTTTCGACCTCAGGTTCCCAGAAATCACTTGTTTTCACGAAGATCACATTTCCCTGGAATTCAGGGTGTTTTGTTGCCGATTCCTGCGCTGACTGAAAATCTCCTCTTTTTCCACCGGCACCCAGTTCTCCAATGATCACGGGGAGTGCTGGAGCTTTGAGATCCCGCCTGACATCTTTGATCATTTGCGTCAGGCGTTCGGTATAATGAAAATACTTTTCCTCACGTTGCTCTCCATCGACCATATCATTCCATCCTTGAAAAAAAACGAAACCTGCCAGCTCATACCCGGCTTTTCCATCGTAATCAGGAAACAACTCAGGAAGATTTCCCAAGACATCCTGCACATGAAGAATCATATCACGATAGGCCTTCCCGTATTGCCCCCTGATATCTTCCAATGATGTTTCGGGTTTCCTTTTTCTGGCGCGTTCCAGATCCTTTTCAACCACTTCATCACTCGGCATTTCAGCGCTCGGCGGTAGGAAATCCTTTTTTACACTTCGACCTCCCCAACAGGTTTTTATCAGAAGAACTTGTTCTCCCAATTGTTTTCCCATGTTCCAACCGAAGCCCAGCTCCGGGCCAATTTCCATCTCGCTGGCACCAAACCCAGGCTTCAAATTGCCACTGCGTTTGCCATCGCTGGTCCAAATCCAGACATCACGACGCTCCACCCACCGCCCTTCCCGATCCTTCCACTGTTCGTATTGGCCCGCAGTCTCTTCGTTGTAAATCAGATATTCCAAGGTCCTCAACGAAGCATGTCCCTGCATATTGGATTGTCCGGCTAGAATAAAAACTTTCACGGGTCCCTTCTCCAAAGGGTAAGGATTCTTGTTGAAGGCCGATTCAGGAACCTCAGCCGATCCAGATATACCAAAAATCAGACTGACTGAAAGGATACGAAGCAATCGAATTGGATTCATAGAAACATTATGAGATTTACAATGAATGAGGTAACTTCTCAGGAACATTTTGCATCAACTCGGATGCTGGCAATGAGGGACAGTCTTGTCAAGTGGGTTGTCCGGCAGTCTATCTCGATAGACTGTAAATATAGGACGAGCGTAAACGGATTTCCTAACTTTATCAGCGCTTTTCCAGTAAACCCAGTAGTGGTATTCCAGCCATCCCGAGCCTTCGCAGGATTAACAATTTCCTTGTGGGTTGTTATCAAATCCATGAAACTCCTCTGGAATGGCAGATACACCCAACCCACACGATCCTTTCAGAGAAGCTCGTAAGAATGACGGTATCCTCCAATGCCCGTTTCAGGGCGAAAAGGTGCCTATGATTCTTAGGCATGCGGATGTACGCAAAGCGGCGAAGGATTGGAAGACTTTCAGCTCCGATGCCCCTTTTCGTGTGCCGATTCCCTCCGAGGAGGAGGTCAGGACGATGCGTCAACTGCCCATAGAAACCAACCCACCGGATCACAGCGAATACCGCGACCTTGTCGAGCCCTTCTTTCAACGAGCCAAGACAACTGAAGTGACGGCAAAGGTGGGAGCGTTGATTACAGAAAGACTCATCAGGGCTCTGGAGCGTGATTCAATTGAGGTGGTAAATGAATTCGCATTGCCGATCCAATCGCATGCACTCACCTACCTGTTGAACATGCCGGAATCGGAGGCGGACATCTGGGTCGGCTGGGGAATCCATGTCTTCAAGATCGAGGGTAATCTGGCAAAAAAGGGCACAGAGCTCGAATCCTACCTGAACGCACAGTTTGATCGTGCTGAAACAAATCCGGGTGAGGATTTTTTCAGCTCCGTGAGTCAGGCGACCTTTCAGGGCCGTTCATTGACAAGGGAGGAAATGATGGGATTTGCCAACCTCGCTTTCGCCGGGGGGCGTGACACAATTATTCACAGCATTTCCTCCATCATTGCCTACCTTGGTGAGAATCCCAAAGCCTTTGATTATCTCCGAGAGGATTCTAAGAGGATCGTTCATGCCACCGAGGAATTCTTCCGCGTCTTCATGCCCCTCACTCACATCGGGCGTGTGTGCCCGGTTGATACCAACGTTCTTGGCGTACCCGTTAAAGCAAATGATAGAGTTTCACTGGGTTGGGCATCCGCGAATTTCGACAAAACGGTGTTCGAGGCGCCCGAGGAAATCCGTCTTGACCGAAAACCGAATCCACATCTCTCCTTTGGTTTCGGAGCTCATCTCTGCCTGGGCGCACCCCATGCCCGATTAATAGTACGTAGTCTCTTGCGGTCACTGACTGAACACGTGGCAAGTATCACCCTACTAAAATCCCGGAGACACGTCGAAAAGGAAGCAAGCTACCAACGCTCAAATGGCTATGATTCATTGACGGTGAAGTTAAGTGGATTTTAAAAAGTGTGCCCTGGAGAATATCCTGAAATGGCCGTAGGATTTCACAACGCGATAAACCTACAATTATTTAAGTAATAGTGAGTGCTTTGACCGTTAACGCACACTGTCCCCAGCACATTTTCAATGGAAGCCGCAGCCATTTCGGTTGAGGACAGCCGACACTACAACAGATCACTCCTCCACGCTTTATTGAATATTCTTACTTGAAATTAAATGTGGGCAATCCATTATTATTTCAGTGTAATTGGTTTAATCCAAACAAATGAGAATTTCAGGAAATCCACACTTCATTTTGCTCACAGGAATCGCCAATAGAATCACGGCGGAATCCATTCCCCTGACTTTGACACTCTGTTTTCTCAGTCTGCTTTTTCAGTTCACTCCTTTTCTACAGGCTGAAAACAATGAAGTGGGTGCCGTAACTTTCAATCGCGATATCCGCCCCATCCTCTCGGACAACTGCCTGGCTTGCCATGGTCCGGATGAAAAATCACGCAAAGCCGATCTACGACTGGACACCGAAGAGGGAGCCACCATGGATCTCGGAGGCTATAAGGCCGTGGATCCGGGCAACGTGGAGAAGAGTGAACTACTGAAACGCATCTTTACTGAGGATCTAGATGATGTCATGCCACCACCGGAATCAAACAAATCTCTCACCGAAGAAGAGAAACAGAAAATCCAAGCCTGGATTCATCAAGGAGCCGTCTGGGAAAACCATTGGTCATTCATCCCGGTGAAACGGCCTTATGTTTTTGACAGCTCGACTTTCCACTGGGGGATCAACTCCATTGATTATTTTATCCAGGATAGGCTTGACCAGGAATCACTGCCCCATTCACCCCCCGCCGACAGAATCACCCTGCTCCGGCGCGCCACTCTGGATCTAACCGGACTTCCCCCGAGCCTTGATGACCTGGACATCTTCATTGCCGATCGCTCTCCTTCCGCTTACGAAAACCTCGTAGACCGACTTCTTCAATCAAGCGCATATGGTGAACATATGGCCCGATATTGGCTTGATGCTGTTCGCTACGGAGACACCCATGGACTCCATCTCGATAATTACCGGGAAATATGGCCTTACCGGGACTGGGTCATTGGCGCCTTCAATGACAATATGCCCTATGACCAGTTCATCACGGAACAACTCGCCGGCGACCTCCTTCCGAACCCGACCGATGATCAAATGGTTGCCACTGGATACAACCGTTGCCATGTAACCACCAACGAAGGGGGATCCATCCGCGAGGAAGTTTATGTCAGAAACGTAGTGGACCGTGTTGTCAATTTCGGCACAGTTTTCATGGGAATGACCTTTGAATGCACCCGCTGCCACGATCATAAATTCGATCCCTTTACCATGGACGATTTTTATTCGATGTTTGCTTATTTCAACAGTATCGACGGGAGTCCCTTGGATGGAAATCGGAAAGATCCGGCTCCGGTCATCAAACTACCGGATGCGACTCAGAAACAGGAACTGGAATCATACGATACTCTGATTGCTTTTTTGGAAAACAAGCTCAAGTCTCCCTGGCTCGAAATCGACCACCTACAGGAAGCGTGGGAAAAGGAACGGACCACCGCCTTGAGCTCATCGTCCAAGCAACCAGTCGCCAAGGATCTGACTCTAGGCGACTGGTTTACGATCGGACCATTCAGCGACGTCCGGCGGTATTTGAACAAACGAAAACATGGACCGGAAGGCAAACCCGTCAATCTCTCAGAAGAATTTAAACTGGCCACCGGTGAACCCATAACATGGAAGAAACGACCGGACTGGAAGGACGGGGTGCCTCATTCCGAACTCCCCGGTCTAACGGCTGCAAATTTCATCTATCGCACCATCGAATCTCCAAAGGACCAGAAAGTTCCCATTTCATTGGGCAGTGATGACGGCATTAAAGTCTACCTAAACGAGAAGAGCATACTTTCAAAAGATGTCTCTCGAGGAGTGGCAGCAGACCAGGAACAGATTGAGCTGTCATTGAAACAAGGCACGAACCATCTCCTGCTGAAAATAATGAATTATGGAGGTGAATCAGGGTTTTATTTTTCACTGAAATCCAGTGGTCTGAAAATACCGGAAGAAATCGATGAAATCGTCCGGCTTACCACGTCTGAAAGAACCCCGGACCAAACAACCAAAATCAGGGAATTCTATCGCAATAAGGTCGCGAACTCAGAACAACTGGAACAAGCTAATACCGAATTAAAGGAACACCGAAAAAAGCGGGCAGACGTAGACCGAGACATTCCAACCTCTCTGGTCTGGAGGGAGAAGAAGGAACTTGTTCCCGCTTATATCCTGACGCGTGGAGAATATGACCAGAAGGGGAAAGAAGTCTCCCGCCGAAATCCTTCCTCCCTTCCAGCAATGAGTCCTGACCTGCCGAATGATCGCCTCGGCCTGGCCCGCTGGTTGTTGTCACCGGAACATCCGCTGACTTCCAGAGTTTATGTCAATCGTTTGTGGCAGCAGGTATTCGGCACCGGACTGGTGAAGACATCCGAAGATTTCGGTTCACAGGGCGAACCGCCAAGTCACCCTGAGCTACTGGACTGGTTAGCGGCTGAATTAATGGAAAACGGATGGAACACCAAAGCCATCATGAAGAAACTGGTCATGTCGGCAACCTACCGACAGTCCACCAAAGTGACTCAGGAATTGTTGGAGGTGGATCCGGATAATCGATTGTATGCACGAGGACCCCGGTTCCGACTCGATGGTGAAATGCTGCGGGATCAGGCACTCCTGCTCGGAGGACTTCTCTCGAAAAAGTTGGGAGGCCCCAGTGTCAAACCTCCTCAACCTGACGGACTGTGGTTCTCTGTGGGTTACAGTGGATCCAACACGGTTCGTTTTGTTGCCGATAAGGGCCACGAAAAAACCCATCGCCGATCCATTTATACTTTCATCAAGCGCACCTCTCCCCCTCCCCAGATGAGCACCTTTGACGGGCCCTCAAGGGAAGCGAGTTGTGTGAGACGGGAAAGAACCAGTACTCCCCTGCAAGTCCTGCTGCTACTCAACGACCCACAGTATGTCGAGGTCGCCAGAGGACTTGCATCTCGAGCACTCAGTGAAGCTGGAAACGACGACACTTCAAGGGCAGCTTATCTATTCAGAATCTGCACCGGTCGATTTCCAGACAACATCGAATTGGAAGATCTGCTTTCTGGTTTCCATGACGATCTTGAGACTTACCGGGATCATCCGGAAGAAGCTGAAAAATTCCTCAATATTGATGCAAAAAAGGATCCCCAATTTTCTAATCCGGCAGAATGGGCCGCATGGACTCTTACGGCTAACTTGCTTCTCAATCTGGATGAAGTAGTGATGAAGAATTAACCTGACGAAATATTGCTCTATGAAAACCGATCCTATCGAACAGCACATTCAAGCGATTACCCGTCGACATTTTTTCGGTCAATGCGGACTGGGTCTGGGTTCTGCCGCGTTGGCTTCCCTGATGCCGGAAAGCAACCTGTTGGCGGATAGGGGCAATCCTTTGAACGGATTGACCCATTTCGCACCAAAGGCTAAACGGGCAATTTATCTCTTCATGGCTGGAGCCCCCAGCCAAATCGACACATTGGACTATAAGCCGAAACTGGACAATTTATTTGATCAGGATCTGCCGGAATCCATTCGTCAGGGACAACGTCTGACTACAATGACCTCGGGACAGAAACGCTTTCCCCTGGCTCCATCTAAATTCAAATTTCAGCAACACGGCCGCAGTGGCGCATGGGTCAGTGAACTGCTCCCTTATACGGCGAGCATGGTGGACGATCTGGCTATAGTTCGCTCCGTCCATACCGAAGCCATAAATCACGATCCGGCCATTACCTATATCTGCACGGGGCATCAGTTACCCGGTCGCGCCAGTCTGGGCTCTTGGTTGAGTTACGGATTGGGTTCCATGAACAAGGACCTGCCGGCGTTTGTCGTTATGACACCCACCTGGACCGGTCGTAAAGAAGCCCAGGCCCTTTACAATAGACTCTGGGGATCCGGCTTTCTTGCGAGTAAACACCAAGGCGTTGCCCTCCGCAGCCAAGGGGATCCCGTTCTTTTCCTTTCCAATCCCCCTGGAGTTAGTTCCGCGCTACGTCGTCGAATGCTGGATCGATTGGCACGATTCAATCAAAGAACTCTCGATAAACTGGGCGATCCAAATACCCAGACTCGCATCGACCAATGTGAAATGGCATTTAAAATGCAATCCTCAGTCCCGGATTTGACCGACACTTCTAATGAACCCGAAAGCGTGCTCAAGATGTATGGTCCCGATGTCAAGAAACCGGGAACCTTTGCCGCCAGTTGCCTGTTGGCCCGCCGGATGATGGAACGGGATGTTCGGTTCGTACAGATTTTCCACCGCGGCTGGGATCAGCACGGCAATATAGCAGGAAACCTGCCGGATCAATGCCGTGATATCGACCAACCCGGCTGGGCGCTTATTCAGGATCTGAAGAATCGAGGCCTGCTTGAGGACACCTTGGTCATCTGGGGAGGGGAATTTGGAAGGACCGTCTATTGTCAGGGCGAACTGACCCGGGAAAACTACGGACGGGATCACCATCCACGCTGCTTCTCCATCTGGATGGCAGGCGGAGGTATAAAACCAGGCACCGTTTATGGAGAAACAGACGATTTCAGTTACAATATCGTCAAGAACCCGGCACACATTCACGACTTGAATGCCACAATTCTCCACTGCCTTGGAATTGACCACCAACGCCTCAGCTATAAATTTCAGGGACTGGATATCCGATTAACCGGAGTTCAGGATCAATCCCCCATTCAGGCGATCCTGGCCTGATGACTCGACCTTTTTGGTAGAACTCGCTGCTCTGCCATTCGGATAAGGAAAAGACAGATGCAGACGGACAGTCCTGAAGCCCGGCGCGCTGAGCCGGGATAGTTGAAATCGGAATACAATTCTTCCATGTTCCGATCTCGGCGCGGCCAGCTTCAGGGACATCGCCCAAAGAATTCCAAATATCCGGCAGGTTTTGGACTGCGTGCGACGAAGTCGCCGCTTTGGATCGGGAGAGATCCTCGGGAGACTCAAGTAGCAAGTCCAGTGGACTGATAACTTTTATTCTTAGCCGAATGGCAGCGCAGCGCGCCCTACCTGATCAAAAATATTAATGGATACTATGACTAAAGAATCATCAGAACCACTCGTATCTCGCCGACAGTTCATCAAACAAACGGGCGTATCCTCAGCAATACTCGCGGGAACAGCCACTCACCTGTTTGGTCAAGAGCGAGGTGTCCGTCCTGAACAAGCGCCGGGCATTGAGGTCATCAATCCCCGCAACCGGGTACCGGTCGGCTTGATCATCGACGACTCAACCTGTCTGGTGAATCTCAACCGCTTTGCCATACCGCAGTTCAATAACGCATGGGGTGGCAGCAGAAACAGTTACCACCGTAACTGGAAAAGCTGGCCGGTGGAAATCCCTGACAGCTTCGTACGTAAATTCGGTGAATGGTGCGCTGAAAACGGCGTCAAGGGAAAATACAGTATCGTTCCCTACCCCGCTTGTGTTGGACGCCTGGATCGTGAAGTTCCTGGGTGGTCACGACGGGAAATGGACAACAGCATCAAGCTGGTTCGCGAGTTGATGATGCCCAATTGGGACATTCACCCGGAGATGGTCACTCACACCCGCGTCATTAATCTCAAAACCGGCCACCCCTACTCGGAATCCTCGCCGAAGTTCATGGAAAACTGGGATTGGACCACCGGTAAAAGCGTGGACCAGATTGCGTCCTATCAGGCGTATGCTCTCCAGATTCTAAAAAACATTGGACTTCCCTGTGAGGGAGTGACCACACCCGGCGGCTACGGCAGCCAAGCATTACTCCAACTTTCCCGTGCCACCCTGGAATCTGTGCGCGACGTTTTCAATGCCGAGATTCCTCACTATTTCCGGCATCTTTACACCGATGAGCGAAGCGTTGCCCCACGAGTGGAAAACGCCAACGGTCTTGAAGGCAGCGACCCGAAATGTGTGGTCAGCATTATAGGATGCACCGGTGATTGGACCGGTGGCTGGGACAACGTGGAACCCGGCGGCACCGACAAATTCATCACAGCAGACCTTCAATCCGGCCGCATGGTGGATGTCATTACGCGAGGCGAACCGGGTATGATGGTGTGCCACTGGACAGGGATCCACTGGAATGGCGAAGAGAAAGGTTTTAAGATATTCAAGGAAGTCGTCCGCAGGATGCATGAAAGATTCGACAACCTGATCTGGATGAAACTGAGCGAACTGTCCCGCTACTGGGCAGCAAAGGAATTGACACGTATCGCCCAAAGCGGAAACAAGGTCAAGTTCCACGCACCTTTTGCCTGTCCCGATTATACAATTTCCACAGCCAAAAAATTGACGGGTGCCCCCTCACTCAACATAGCAGGCAAAGTGCTGCCGCTGCACAAAGTTTCCAGCCCATTACAACTGCGCACCAACACCTGGTGCAATCACAACAAGACTATAATCACTTGCTTCAGCCTTCCCAAAGGCACTTCGGAATTGTCTCTGTCCTGAAACATTACCACCCGTCCAAACTGTTCCACTGTAGCAGAATTCGTGAGAATTCTGAAATCCAGTCTAACCCAATCCATCACGTATTAGACCACTAACAACAGCGTTTTCACCTTCTACTCAACGGAAACCAATTGATCCCAGCTTGACAACCCAATGTATCCACAATACTCACTGGCACAGACATGAAATTAACCACAAAAGTCTTCAAAAACGGTAATTCGCAAGCGGTCCGCATTCCGAAAGCTTTTCAACTGAGATGCGACACGGTGACGATCACTCGGACACACGAGGGGTTGCTCATCCGCGATGAATCCGCTCAACAGGAAAAGCTCGCGGTTTCGAAAATTACGTGGTTCATGCCCGAATTTTCCGGAGGTGCCTGCCAACCCGAATCCTGACTCGCCCCGCGACCTCGAATGATATTCCTTCCAGATATCAACGCTTTTTCGACCTATCTACGAGACAGTTCAAGATCGCTATCTGATCGGTTCGAAAAAGAAATGTCGCGAGGCAACCTTTGCCTGTCAGTTCTGATGCTGTCAGAACTGCAATTGGAGCTTACAAGGCGGAGAAACTACATGGAACAACACGCTACAGTCGTCGAATTACAGCCCTACGGAAAATTTTCAAACCTGAGGAACTCACGACAGAGTTCCCAATGCGCTACGCCCACGTCCGATACTCACTTGAATGTAAGGGAGTGAAAATCGGAGAACGGGATACTCTAATTGCCGCACACGCTCTTACAATCGGTGCGACTATTGTGACCAGAAACACACGGGAGTTTAAACGAGTTCCGCAACTTTTCGTGGAAGATTGGGAAAATCCCTCGTCGTCTTTACCAAGGCAATTAGTAATTGCTCAGTCACATTCAATAGCTGAATCAACCCTGAATCGAAGCGAGGCATTCCTTCAGTAATCCATGGTAATTTTTCCAATACCTTGAAAGGAGACACTTCTCGAGAACCGCCTGAAGTGAATCCGCATTTTCAGAATTCTGCTGAATGAATCGGAGCACTGCATAGCCTTCCGAAGTTTTACCGGGTTTTTCCTGACCGAAAATTTCCCTGGCCTTCCCCATCAACTCGTTTACATCATAGAACTCAGGTTTCATTCGACTGAGGCCTTCCCATGCCGTTCGACGGACCCATCCGCTATCATCACCCAACGCCTTCATGCAGATATCAGCAATTTCCTGTTTCGAATCCAATATTTCGAAAAGCACCTCCAAGGCATGCCCGCGAGTGTAATAAGCTGTATTTTCTCTTAGGGTTTCGTGGATAGCTGGCAACGCCTCCGTTGCTGCATCACCAAAACTTCCCAGGGTCTGAACTGCTTCACTGGCAAGATTTGTCTGCATCTGCTTGCGGTTTTCTATTTTAAGGATTCTGATAAGTTCAGGTATCGCTGCAGAAGCGTCTGCCAAATCAAGCGACCGTACTGCCTCACAGGCTGCCGTAGCTACCAGAGCCATAGGGCTTCGTAATTGATTCAGAACCGCCTGAGTCCATTTTGAATTTCCTCTTGCGATTTTGCCGAGAAACTCCACGGCCTCCTGCCTGACGGTTTCATTGAAGTGGTCAAGCAGCTCCATAACCGTCGGTGCAAAATCTTCCGGCTCCGGATAATTCGCTTCGATGGATCGTATTGTCTGATAGACGACAGTCCATTCACTATTCCTTAAAATCGTATTCAGCGCCAAAATGACCTCGGGACGACCAGGTTCCACCAGCGTCAGGAAATAACCGGCCGACTGCCTGACCTTTGCGGGTGTTCGGGGAGCGTTCGCAATCTGGATCAGCGATTTCAAGTGCTCACCTATTTCCGGGCCGATTCTACCCAATGCCCATCCGATCTGTTCCCGAAGAAATTCAGATTCATTTGGGTTTTTGAATATTTCAACCAACAGGTCTACCGTCTCCATCAAATGTTCGTCTCGATTCATCCGTGGGGATGCAGTAGGATGTATTGGCCCATCCGATTCACCGCTCAATTTTGGCTTGGCCAGGATCAGCCCCAGGGCTACCGCCGCTTCGGTACGTGGGGTTTTCTCTTTCCGCCAAA
>DUCD01000173.1:13531-14962 GCA_012959985.1 Verrucomicrobiales bacterium
GGTGTTTCCTCCGGCTCAATGGGCTGCCTTAACACAGCAATCAACTCCGAAACTGCCTTCATGGCATGCGGTCCGATTTTTGCCAGGGCAGAGGCCGCACCGAGTCGAACCGAACCATCCGCATCGTGCAGAGCAGTCGTTAAAACAGGCACGGCAGCCACTGCTGCTGAAGACGAATCTCGGTTCCGAGCCAATTTCAATAGCCAATAAGTTGCATCGATACGTGCGTGAACATCCGGGTAGTTCAGCAATCCAGAGAAAGCCTGAACGACCTCACCCGGCGGAGCTTGCTTCGCCAAGAACAGATGCCAAGCCGAAAATGCCCGGACCCGTTCATCCGGGTGGGACCGCAGAGATCGAAAGACTGTTTCCAGTTCTTTGTTCACCGGATCCGACCAGGCCCGATAATTTCCCAGCATCTTCAGAATCAGGATTTTTCCCTCTGCCGGGTAGTTCGGGTTTCCAAGTCTTGTCAGCAAATCGCCAATGATGGAATCGCTCCAGTGCTTGAGGTGGTTGTCGGCTAATCCCAGAACAAGGGAGCTTCCCTCATCCAGCAGTTGAAGAAATGGTGGTTTAGTCAGTTCAACCAAGTAGGGATCGATCATCATCACGGCTGAAATGGCGTCCGCACGCATCTGAGCATCGGACCCGTTCATCAGTTCCTTCAGCAGCGGCAAGGCTTCGAGGGCCTGATCTCTCAAATTGGCAAAAACAAAAATGGCATTCCGTCTCAGATCATCCGCCACTGATTGATTGCGCAAAGATCGGACCAATTCCCGAGTGACACGTTCTCCTCCGATTTCAATGAAAACACGGAAATCCATGCGATGATCCGTCCAATCACGGATAAGTTGATTCAACGGTTTTCCATTGTAAAAGATCGGGGCAGGATCAGGGATAATCCCACTTCCCTGCTCGTCTGTTTTTCGGTCCGGGTTTTGCAGAGCTTGAATTTCCAGCAGCGAGATGTTGCCGAAGACAATTAAAAAACAAATGCAAGTGACGGACATTTTCATAATACAATTATTACCTATGTCGCATATTCTCCGTGTGACGAAAAATATACAAGGATGATTTCCCCTTATTCAGAAAGGTAACCGTTCACAAGTAAGAACCACGGATCTCACGGATTTCCACCGATGGCAGAAAGTTTCCCTTTGACCTTTTCATCCGTGTCCGTGTGATGCGTGCTTCATTTAAGCTTCTCCCAGTTCTCGTCCAGTCTGAGATGGGAAAGGATCAACAGGTTCAACCACGGATTTCAGGGATGGGCACGGATTAAAAAAGTTATTATCTGCTGAACTCAGTAAATTGGCTGAATCGAGGGATCAGAACTGCCAACTTGAAGTCCCTTTAAGTGAGCCTTCAGCATCCGTGCGAGCCTACGGATACCGGATTAAACTAATGGGAGGGAGAGCGTCTCCGCGA
>DUCD01000173.1:15019-28140 GCA_012959985.1 Verrucomicrobiales bacterium
GTCTTCCTGTCCATGTATGAAGAAATCCATGAATGGCTCGCGAGGACGCTCTCCCTCCCATTGACTGTCTGGTTTTCAGGGAGTTCTAATTGGCATCTGACAGCACTGAATTTGCCTGATTTACTGAGTTCTGTATCCGTGTTAATCCGTGTGATCCGTGGTTCTAAAACTCCTTGCGCTGTGAATGGTTATTCAGAAAGACTGCTTTTGCATACTGGCCAATGAGGCATACACTTTACGCGTACCGGTAAATGGGCGACGGGCATGCATCGCTACGGTGTTATCGATCAATGCGAAATCACCGTCTTTCCATTGAACATCAAACGACAGTTCGTCCGCAATTTTAATGGCAAGTTGGACAGAATCGCGATGCAACTCGGTACCGTCTCCATGGCGTATTGCCTTGGTTGGGTCGTTTCGAGAATCCTTCCATCCTCCGAATGCGGCAATGAGCTGATTGAAGAATGTTTTGCGCCCCGGTGAGACTTCCATTACCGCCGGCAACTGTGGAGTGGTGACTTTCAAACATTCGTCTTCCAGCCACTGCCAGGAATAGTTCAAATCGCGCAGACGATTTTCGGCGCCGTCACGATCTTCAACTCCCAGGGTACTACGCCAACTTCGTCCCAAGCCTGATTCAGGATCATTTTCATCGGGCATAATATTGGTGTACTGCAACCCTTTCGTTTCACAATCCCTAATAAAGTCCGGACACTCGACGACCAATCGTTCGTAGAGCACATCCGACCGGCAGATCGGCGTTGCCCCGCCGGTTTGTGCGGACGTTCCGCAATAAAACAGTATCCAACGTGGATACATGGGGGTTTGGGCCATTTCGTGGTGCAGCAGAATCCGCACTTCCGATGGAGCCTCATTGGCTGAAAACACACGCTCAGTCTGATTGACCCGCACGGCGTTTGAAAGTGATTTGCGATAGGGGAAATTCGGTAGTGAGAAGGCTTGAATCATGGTATCAAATACCTCCACATCTTTTGCAGGGAAATCGCGGAACAGAACCGCTCCGTGAGTCGTCGCCATTTTGAGGAGTTCTTCCCGGTCTTCACTCAACCATTTACGGGCGTCATCAACCTTCGCATCGGCTGTATTGCAGTGAAAAGAATAAGGGAAAACCGTAGCTCCGTGTTTCAGTCTACCTGGAAGAGATGTCACGGATACATCAAAATCAGTGGTGGATGAGCTCATTTTATTTACGATTTCCTTTAGAGTGGTTAGCGTTCTGATCTCCCGGCATCGATGACAATATTTCTGTTACCTGACTTCACTCGATAAAAACGACGAAGAATGTTCTCTGATAGCTTATCAGTGAACTTCAACTCATTCCCGGTTCCGGTGAGCGTGGATACCGGTGTCCAAACCTTAAGATCATTGGAGGAGTCAATCTGCACCAATTGCCCGGGTTTGACTCCGGATAGGTTGATTTCAATCCCCTGCCCTGTAAGAAGGAAACGTGCGCCGAGTTTAATGGGTTGGTTTACAATGATGGAGATTTCAACTACTTCCGAATCGGCGACGGCTCCGTAATTATCAAAGGCACGAGCTGTTAAACGGTGCATGCCTACGGGCACATTACCAACCCTTCCAAGATAGGGCGCTGAGTTGTCAGTGGAGAGCAATTTCGAACCGAGGTAGAATTCGACTCGTGCGATACTTCCATCCGGATCCCTCGCTTCGGCTTCAATTGAAAATTCCTGAGAGAAGGTGGAAATCGTTCCGGAGACGGGATTGGTAATGCTCACTTGAGGCAGCGCATTTTGCGTTTTGAAATCCCCTCTTCGATAAACGGTTCCATAGACCCCGTTGGCAAGGTAGAGTTCCGGATTGCCCACAGGGGTGATCCCGTCAGATTCCAACGCCTGGATTAAAAGGGAACCATTCGTTGCGTTGCTACTGTCAACAGTGGAAAAAACAATGGCAGAATCGTCTCCGGTATAGGTCGGAACTCCCAGGATGTTGGGTTCGGATTGAGTGAATATCAGATTGAACTCTCCCGTGATCATATCGGCCGCAAAAACTTCGGCAATTCCCGTGGCCCGATCGAGAACCTCAAAAGTTATTAGATTCCAACGTGAATAGCTTAGGTTAGGATTACCAAAATCCAAGCCTTCATCTAAAGCAACCAAAGTAGAGACGGCTTGCGATTGAAGATCCATCCGATACAAGGTCCAGGCTCGGAAGGAAGGCGCACCCTGAATAGGCATTTCAGCCAGTGCGTCATAGATCAGGCTACTTCCATCGGGAAAGAAATCCAGAACATCCGCAAACTGGATGATGTCCAATTGGTCTCCGTCCAAGGTCGGCGCTTTCAGTGAAATGGTCTCTTCGGTTGCCGTGACGATATCCACTATTACCAGATCGTTTGTGGGTTGCCCCGTGACAGCATCCAATAATACCACGGCAAATTTGGAAGAGTCCGGAGAAATAGCAATGGAATGAACTCCCCCCGGAAGATTGGCAAAGGTCACAGCTCCATCGAGTGTCTGGATAAAACCAACATCGTTGTTCACGGTGATGAATACAGCAACCGAGCCATCACCTGAAATGGAAACGCGCTTTAAGGCCGGAAACTCGACGGTGTTAAATATCACACCCTCTACAGGATCGTTCTGCCCCGATTCACGACGCCCCATCACAAACTGCTCGAAAAGCGGTTCCCACCGGAAAAACACCAGCGAATCTTCTCCTTCGACGGTTGGAATCGGTTGGGGGGTCGGAGTGGTGGGAGCAGCGAATATCTCGACCAAGTCAAAGGCTTCCCGCGTTCGTTTTGCTTGCCCGGAATCCACCCCGAATAAATCCTCTGCCGAGGTCACCGCAGCAATCCGCATATCGATAAACTGGGACTGCTTCTGAAGATAAACGGTCAGAGCCCGATAGAAGATCTTCGCAGCATTATCCAATCCGATCGCATTGTCCATCCCCTCCAGTGATTGTTAATACTGCTGTTGATATGCACTCCACCCGAATCCTGGTCGGCACCCAATTGAAAGAATTCACTCATTTTTGATGGAAAAGGACGCCCATTGGCCTGGATAATTCCCGGTTCCACAAAATCGCGGATCTGACGTTCTCCATCTGGAAGCGCGAGAAACAATTTCCAGTCGTGTGTCCCCGTGGCAAACATCTCCACATTTTCCGCAAAGATATCGGCCATCGACTCGTTCAAAGCACCGGACTGAAAACGGTATTCGAGAATTCCTCCGTTACCGGTGCTGTGAATCACGCCGTGAGTCAACTCGTGAGCTGAAATATCGATCAATTTCGGTTGAAGATCGCCGAACACCATGGTGGTGGTTGCACCGATAAAAAAAGCGTTGGGCTCGTCCGTCTTGTAGCGAACGATAGCTCGAATGGTGCCCCCTCTCCCATCCAAAGAATTGCGTTGGTGTTTATCCAGATAATAATCATAGGTTTTCGAAAGCCCCCATGCTGCACCCACAGCATCAGGCAACCAACCGGCCGTAGCCGAAAAGGATTCCGCAATGCCGGCAGAATTCGAAGGAATCACAACATCCCTGTTTTGACCGTCGTAAACGGCGATCACGCCCCTGCCTTGAGGGGGCGGAGATGAATTCGGATCAAACATGGCTTTACTGGTGTCGACCATAAAAAAACGGTTCCCCTCCTGCCAGACTTGGAGATCCTGCAATCGACCTGCCCCATCAATTCCGGAACCTTGAACGCCGGCGTGTTCCGCAATGCTGTATAATTCAATCACCTTTCCCGTTTGCGCATTCACAAGGACTCTCCATTTTTTGGTCAATCCTATTTCAACATCAAATTTCCAAGCCAAGGTCGGCGTCCTTTCAAACACCCCATCGATGACCAACTCAGGAAGCGAGAAAGTTCCCAAGTTCAATTCCGGGTTTTCGGCTACTAGTGCCTGCCTGGCATGCTCTGCATCGATATTGGATGTTACGGATACATTCTGTGGTGTGGGAATATACGTCCCGTTGAGTGTCTTCACCTTACCATTCGGATTGATATGAACCGTCAGTTCACAAGGGAACACTTGCAGAGCACCATAGACCTGTGTGAAACGTACATGCCGAAATCCCAATTCATCTTCATGGTATCCGCTCAGAACAAACTCCTGATCGGGATCGTGGATTCTCAAAATATCTTTATTGTCCTCCAGATACTTCAGTGACGTTGCTTTATCTTTTGATATGGAGGCCCCGGGTTGAACCGGCATCAATCGGCTGACTGGAATAGTTTCAACAGTTCGCCTGATCAGGATGGGAGTTCCGTTATTCCGAAAACGCATCTCAACCGGACCTTTCGAACTTTTTAGCATTCGGGTAATTCCCTGTTTCTGGGCAGCATCAAGTTCAGCGGATGATTTTTCCAAACGGGCCGCCTTTAAGTTGCTGCGAAGAAACTCCCCGAGTTGTTTCACTCTCGGATCAACAATCCCTTTGTGAGGGTTGGAAACACTACCGACGGCAGATTGATTCTGCTTTAACAGGGTCGACGGTGCGGAACTTGACGGATAGACCTTAAGTCTGGATTGGGCATGAGTCGTCAAAGAAAACACCAAGCAGGAAATGGTCAAAAGCAGGAGCCATCCAGGAGATGGACTGTAACAATAGGATTGAGAGTCTTTCATACCACCTTACATTGAATCGTTCATCTGCGATGAAACATGAGGACGTCGCCATCGTTAGCCTTAGATAAAAACCTGAAGACTCCCAAAAGTCAATCCGAGACTAACGGTAGGACTCGCTGGCACTGCCATTCGGTTAAGGATTATCCGCAGGTTTTTTAATACCGTCATCCCTGAAGCTGGCCGCGCCGAGGCCGGAATATGGAAGAAGTTAATGTCGATTTCAATGATCCGGGGTCGACGCCCCCAGCTTCAGGGGTGCCTGATTCCTTAACCGAATGGCAGTGGGGCTCGCTGTCCCCGGTGCGCTGGGACAGCACGCCCTACCACTTTTTTATAAGACAGCACGCCCCATCACTTTTTCCTGCGCAAGCACACCCTGGCCTAATCGCCTTCCCCCTTTTGACGCTACAGTAACATTCCCCGTAATCGCGACCCATGATTGAGCTGAGTTAAGGCCTTGAATTATCTGCTACACTTGCCAATATCCATGTCTATGAACAGTCAGTCTCAATCTAAACGGAATCTAAAGTTCGGGAAAACTACTCATGCAGGATTTAAAAAATTGATATCCATAATTTGCTGGGTATGGGTATTCGGATTTTACAATTGTCCGGCTCAACAAACTGTGGATGTATGGATTGGCACCGGAGGTGGAAAGCTCAGTAAGGGAATCTACCACGGCACACTTAACACCCAATCAGGCCGACTTTCAGACCCCACTCTTGCTGCAGAAATCCGTGGTCCTGGATTCCTGGCGATGCATCCGGATCGTTCCCGTTTGTATGCAGTGGGATCATTGACCGGTAAACCTTCCGTGGTCGCCTACCGTATTGAAGGTCAGGGCAAGGCCGCCAAACTCACCTTGATAAATTCTGTCGAAGTCGGCGACGGTGGCGCAACTCACCTGAGCGTAGATCCAACAGGAACCACGATCATTACGGCTCAATACGGGGGGGGATCCGTCGCTGCATTTTCTCTGAACAAAAACGGCTCGTTGCGGGAAAGAACTCAACTGATTGATCACCAAGGTGCGTCCCGGGTTGTCCCTGGACGACAGAAATCATCGCATGCACATTGGGCTGGGTTTTCCCCGGATAACCGCTTTGCCTTTGTGCCCGACCTGGGGCTCGATCAGGTGGTCATCTACCGTTTTGATGCCTCCAAGTCACGCATAACACCACATGGCCATGCAGAAGTCATTCCGGGTGGCGGCCCTCGGCATATGAAATTTCATCCATCAGGAAAATGGGTTTACGTTTTGAATGAACTGGACCTAAGCGTCGCCGTTTTTGATTACGATGCAGACGCGGGAACAATGACACCAAAACAAACAATCCCCACGGTTCCCAAAGAAGAACTTCAGAAGGAGCTGTTCAAGAGTGCATCCGAGATTCGAGTTCATCCAAGTGGTCGCTTTGTATACTCAGCCAACCGGGGCCATGACACCATCACAGCATTTAAAGTGAACCAGGAATCCGGAGAGCTGTCCGTCATTGAGCGCGAATTTATTCGCGGAGCTACTCCCCGAAACTTCAATATTGATCCCTCTGGAAAATGGCTCCTTGCCGCAGGACAACATTCCCATACCTTAGCGTCATTTTCGGTGGATCAACAAACGGGCGAATTGACCTACAATCAAAGCATCGTATTAGCTCCGTCTGCAATTTGCGTAATGTTCGGACCCGAGTAAACCCGGCAATTTGAAACTGTGGACACTGACGAAAACAGCAGATTTAAATGGAAACAGTTACCGGCGACGGAAACATCCGATAGGTGCAAATCTCCCTGAATACCGCCTTTAAACAATTCTTCAGAGTCGCATCTCCCTGATAAGCTAAGGCTCGCTGTCCCCAGCGCGCCGCTTAAGTAGTAACCAGCGTATGTGTTGAGAAGAGATTGACACATGAATTTCGGCGCGCTGAGACAGAGCCCTACCTTGGCCTTGCTCAAGATGCCTTACGAACGCAGCGAAATCCATAAATATCGTAACCGAAGCAAACGTCAGCGTATCCGGGATTTTCATTGTAGCGATAGCCGGAACGACAGCTTTCAGCGCTGAACCGCCACGCGCCTCCTCGAACGACTTTTGATTTGCCTTCCGTCGGGCCCTGTGGATCTTTTAGGGGAGACTTCTGATAATAATCAACTTCATAGAAGTCATTGCACCACTGCCAGACATTTCCACAGATATCATAAAGCCCCCATGGATTCGGTTTTTTCCGACCTACCGCTTGAGGACGTCCCTTTGCATTCCTTTCGAACCATCCGAATCCTGCCAGTTTTGAAGCGCTGTTTCCGAAAAAATAGGCTGTCTTCGTTCCCGCACGACAAGCGTATTCCCATTCCGCTTCAGTGGGTAGTCGATAACCATCGGCATCGAAGTCACATTCCCAGGTCTCCAGGTTGTAGCAAGGCTGAAGCCCTTCCAACTCCGATCGTTTATTGCAGAACCGTACCGCGTCCGACCACCGAACCTGCTCAACGGGATTCTTCTCACCTTTCCAACGAGACGGGTTCTCCCCCATCACTTGCTCGTATTTTTCCTGAGTGACCAGATACGGATCCATGGAAAAAGAACTGATATCGACTTCATGAATAGCGGCGTCAATTTCATCCTTGTCTCCCATGGTGAACCGACCTGCCGGAATAGAAACCATCTCAGAAACAGAATCCGACTGCGTCCCACTCGCTGTGGCTTTATCATCAACGGAAATATCGACCATAGTCTTCTTGGAAGCTGTCGGAGTCTGTAATTCTTTGGATTCAGGAGGACTCCCCGAGCCACAAGCGGCGAGTAGAAAGAGTGCCGTGAAGGAACATAGATTGATTAAAAAACGATTCATGGTTTTCTGTGCTGCAAATTGCGCGACTAATAGTCCGCCCAGATTTCATAGCCATCTGGATTTCTGAGAACCTTGCGGCAGCGCATTCTAATCTGCTCCGCCAGTTTCACCGCTTCGGGTCGCCCCATACAGGCGTAACCCGATTCCTGGGCAAGTCTTCTAACGGTGGCATGACAGCGGGCCAACAAATAATCCTGGGCTCCGCCCATGGCTCTCCAATTTTTGAAGAGTTTCATGTAAGCGGCATGGTTTCCGGGATCCTTCTTCTTCGTAAGAGATAAGGTTTCACTTGTTAGTTCCTGCGCATACTCCATGGATTTCATATTTTCCTTCTGCACCTCATACTCCTCGCGGATCTGTGCAGCCATCCATGCCACCTCTTCTATGAACGGTTTAAGCTCTGGTGCCGTTTGTTCACTTTTCTTGAGAAACTTGGTCATTCCATCGCCGAATTCAAGGTATTCATCAATCCTGTCAAGATGCCGTTCCACGAAATAGCTCATGTCGTCCAGAGCTTCGCCGATATACCCACTTTCCCCAACTTCCTGGCCTGTTTTAAACACAGCCTCAATCGCCTCTGTCGCTCCACAGGTGCAGGATCTACGAACGCCTTCGCCACCTCGACGATGGTGAGTGCGCAGTTTGCGCCCGGCATCATCCAGCAAGCCCCTGGAAAACTGTCTCCCCAAAGTCGCTTTCAGAATTTCAACCGGAGTTTGAATCGACAAAGGGGTACTCCTGCCCTCCAGGAAATAGATAAGCGAATTCCCTCTCGGTGCCACTTTCTTGCTCAGATGAAACATGGTGTCTCCACCTTCGAACCAGACAGGATAACTGTACATCCCTGGAACTCCACGCCAGATCTGCCCACCGGATTCCTTGAAGGCATATCGAGTCTTCACCCCTGCCTCGTTCAATTGAGTCACCCATTTAGCCTCAAAAGGCCGACGCCACTGGATCTTGACATCCTTCTCCAGAAAGCCCGGTTTCAATTCTTCACCATGCCAAATTCCCGGAGCGACCAAGGTTGCAAAAAAGAATCCCTTGCCATCATTTTCAAAATCGATTGACTCGAGCGGACGGCTTCCCTCTTTCTCAGCACCTAAGCCCAAACTCAACTTCTGCTCACCTTTAGGCCAGGTCATCACCAATACCCGGTTCTCTCCTCTAAGCAAACCGAGAAACATATTTTCCGACGGTAGATTCAAACGACTCTCCTTACCTTCATACTCGGAAAACAGCAGATCGTCACCGATGAAGTCGGGGATAATTCCATATTTCATAGGACACGAAAGTCGCATTCCAATAACAACTCCAGAGGGATGCACCTCCACGATCTCACTTCGATCGAAAACGAAAACAGCGGTTGACTCCCCGCCCTTCTGATCGGAGTAAAACACCTCCAATACCGCTTCATCACCAGTATTTCGCAGCAGACTGACGCGACTAATCGTCGTTCTCTTGACCTTTGAATTCAAAAGCGGCTTTAGTTCGGCAACGCTCCGAATTGGAATCTCAATTCCATTCGGTGAATCTCTTGTCTTCACCGATTGGGCTTTCGATAAAACGGATACGATTCCCCCTGCGGATCGGAAAACAACCAGATAGTTTCGGTTTTCCACCACCACGTCGCCCCTGAAATCGTATTCACGACCATAAAACGCAGGATCACGGGCGGCCCGCACCGGGTCAACTTCAAGTGAAAGAAGATCCACTGGCACAGGTTTCCATCCACTTCGATCGACAAAATTCATCCCGTCCTGCCACGATTCTGAGGAATCCCAGACCACCACATTCGAGGCAGCATCCGCCACTTGCCCTGATGCTTGGTAGGAAAACACCATCGCTGTAAAAACGACTCTGATCAACGTGCCGAGCTGGATCGCTTCATGTCTCCAGTCACTTAGTTTCTCGTTCACCATAATAACATTCTTTTTAGGGCTCCCTAGCAGGAATTCGCCAGATCACTTCCACTCACAAGGGAGTCTGAGCGAAATCGATATCGTATCATACCGATCCCGTTCATGAAATCAAGGACGTCGATTCCATATCAAGCGCACTCTCCATACGGGAGAAAGCAGGGCTCGTCCATCCGGCCGCTCACGCTGTAGTGTGCGCTGTCCCCAGCGCATTTTTGGCGTGGTTTCGGTGGTTTCGGCTGAGGACAGCCGACCCTACAGCAAGGGGAGAATGCGTCTGATATTTCATGCGAATCTCCGTAAACCCAGCAGAAGGTAGGGCTGGCTGTCCCCAGCCCGCCGCTTTATTCATCACCCTTTATTTCGGTAGGGCTGGCTGTCCCCAGCCCGCCGCTCTATTCATCATCATTTAAATAGGCACGCTGGGACAGCGAGCCCTACCTTCCTCTCGTAATATTCGCCCTGAGATTTCTGAAGAAATATCATTACAACATGGATTTCCACTTTCTTGTGATTTACAATGTCTACTCACTGAAAATTAATGATCGCACACGTTAAATCCTGTTTCAGGTTTATTACCCTGCTGACGCTGATTGGCTGTTCAACAGTTTTGGGCCAGATTCCTGAATCAGTGTCTCCTCTGCTTGAAAACGCAGAAGGCGGTTCGTCCGATGCTCAATTCAAATTGGGGTTGGCCTATTTGGACGGTACTGAACTTGCCTTAAATCCTGAATCGGCAGCAAACTGGTTCAAAGCGGCCGCCACGCAAGGCCACCCAAAAGCGCAGTTCAATCTGGGAGTTCTTTACTTTCAAGGTAAGGGGGTGATTCAGGATTTCGACCAGTGTTTTCAATGGTTCCTTCTCGCAGCTGAAAACGGCGACCTAACCGCTCAGTTTAATCTTGGAGTGCTTTATGCCAAAGGACTTGGCACTGAATACAATCCGGAAAAAGCCATCCACTGGTATCTCAATGCTGCCCGTGAAAACAACGAACAAGCCCAGGTCAACCTGGCTTTGGCTTATTTTTCAGGAGTAGGCATCAACCGAAATCCAATTGAAGCCTACATGTGGTTGAAAGTGGCCACGACTCGAGGCAGTGCCACCGCCGATTATCATCGAGACAAGGTTTTGGAAAAAATCAGCTTCCAGGAACTGACTGAAGGCCATCGCCGTGCTTCAGCCTGGCTGGGAGGGCCAGAGGAAATGTTCCTGCTGGGTGAGCAATACTTCGAAGGAAAATTGATTACTCAGAGCCTGGAACAAGGATTGCGCTGGTTGAATGAAGCGGCCATGCGAAATCATGTAGAGGCTCAATTCAAACTCGGCGAATTCCATTTGCAGCGGAAAGATTCCGAAAAGGATTTGAAACAAGCCTTGTCCTGGTTCCAGAAGGCGGCATCGGGTGGCAATATCCAAGCCTGTATCAATGCGGGCATTCTCTGGGAAAATGGTTGGGGCACCGATAAAAACCCGAAAACTGCCTTTGAATGGTACCTGAAAGCGGCTGTCTCAGGGAGCACCGAATGCCAAACCCGAGTCGGTCTTTCCTATTTATCCGGAAAACAATATTCAGAAGCACAAAAATGGCTGACAAAAGCGGCCGAGGCCGGGGACGCCAAAGCCGCTTACAACCTCGGTCAAGCTATGGAGTTGGAACTGATTGATTCCGAAAACCCAAATACTGAAGCGGTGCGTTGGTTTCGGTTGGCGACTCTGAATAAACATTCACCGTCTCAGTTCAAACTCGGGGTGCATTATCTGAATGGTAAGGGAGTTCCCATAGATGTGGAACAAGGACTGGAATGGATGATGAAGGCTGCCGATCAGGATTTTGTTCCCGCTCTGTTGGCTTTTGGCGATTTCTACGAACAAGGAGAATATCTTGAAAAGGATTTGGAAATTGCAGCAGAATGGTACGACAGCGCCGCCGCTAAAGGAAATCCGAAAGCAGCCTACCGTCTCGGCACGATCCTTATCGAATCCCCCACAAGTCCAGAATCAACTGCGGAGGGTATCCTCCATTTGGAGCAGGCGGTTGAATCACAGTTCGTGGACGCTATGGTTTATCTCGGCAGCCTACTCGCCGACGGACGATTGATCGACAAGGATACTGGCCGTGCACGGTCGTTATTGACCTATGCAGCAAAAAAGGATCATCCCATCGCCCAGCTGAACCTGGGAAAATTACTGGAACAGCTGGACAAATCACCGGACAACGCCCGCAAGGCCGTTTCCTGGTACCGTAAAGCAGCCGATTCGGGTCTGACAGAGGCTCAATTCACCTTGGCGACCTGTTACGATACCGGCACCGGAGTTCAACAAAACCTTTCAATAGCCCTGGAATGGTATCGGAAAGCCGCCCTTCAGGGATTTCCGACAGCCGCCTTCGCTTCGGGATCTATTCTCTGGAATGCCGAAGAATCTTCCCAAAAACAGGTCGAAGCTCTGGCATGGTTTGCTATCGGAAAAGACCAGGGAGATGCAGAAGCTGGAGGAGCTTTCGAAGAATTGCACCCCCTGCTCTCTTCTGAGGAACAATCCAGAATTTCAGGCACTATTATAATCCTTCTGAATCCTGAATAATTTCCAGCCCGAAAACTACTTGCCAAGTCCAAAAATCAAGAGTAATTTCGTCGCCCTTTCAAAGGATGCCAGTGTAGCTCAGTGGTAGAGCAGAGGACTCATAAGCCTTTGGTCGGTGGTTCAAATCCACCCTCTGGCACCACCTTTTTAAGCACTTCCACTTATCCACCAACCACTTACCCACCTGTTGTTTTGAAACGCGATGACATGAGGTGCGGAGTAAATGCGAGAAGATGAAAGATATTGGGCAACTTTCGGGCAACCGCCCCCACACTTTTTGCCGTTAGCATTCAATCCTTGGTTTGTTTTACATCTCTTGTGACTTTCGAGATTGGGATGCCGACAAAGGCCGCCTTAGAAATGAGGATGCCCGCCTCGATACCAATGTAATACTGGTAGAACCTGAAGTTTCTAAAGTGGATGAAAAACGTTCTGTAAAGATTCAGCCCAACCTGCGTCTTTGGCTTGAGAAATACCCGTTGGCTGAATTTCCGATTGTTCCAAGCGGGCTTGAATTTTACCGCAGAAAGATCCGTAAAGAATTTAAACTTGGTCCTGGCATCCTTCGGCACACTTACACTTCGATGATGGTAGGGTCTTTCAGATCAGTAGGTGATGCGTCTCTCCAAGCTGGTAATTCGGAAACCATCATCCGCAAGCATTACCTGGATTTGAAAACGGAAGCCGAAGCGGACGCATTCTGGAGAATCAGACCTTCAGGAACTATTTTGGATGACAAATCCATAAAGAAAGACGGACGGTTCTTATAAAAGAGTGACTCTAGGCGTTAGCTTCGATATAAATAATCCCTCAAAATTTTGATATCTATAACTTGGAATTCGAAGGGGTCTAAGATTTTCATGGCGAACTCAAACCTAAGCTTAAAAGAACATTTACTTTCATATGGGATAAAAAAAATCAATTCCGATGATGAGTATTTTAAGTGGGCTAGTGGTTTACTCACAGAAAAAACTATAAATCAGTTGAACAATATTCGGGAACCTTTGCAATCGGAAGCAGGGGCTTCACGGGAAGAGTTAATCGATTTTTATGATTTTGTCGCTCTCCCAAAACTGGCTAAAATAACACACTCAATGAAAGCGGATGCTCTCTGCTGTCAGCGGTCGGTTCAAACTGACCCACCTCGG
>DUCD01000174.1:0-2713 GCA_012959985.1 Verrucomicrobiales bacterium
GCAACCGAAACCCTACAAAAACAGGGGTTTTATCATCAAATCCTATGGGATGGCTCTGAACCGAATTCTATTCTCTGTGGAGATCGGGATCTAGTGGATGAACGATTTGGATTGCCGACACGAGATTCATTTATGGTCACCCTGGGAAAAGAGCATAGCATAAAAGCGGGCACCTCCTGAGGCACAGGTTTTGCAGATTCATTTTCCCAAGATGAAAGTATTGAATGATTCATTCCACTCAGGGTAATCTGAACGCAATCGAGACTCACTGTTTTGATTTAAGAAACGTCACGATAGAAATATGTTGAAAATCTTATCACTTGTTTTGCTGGTTTCGATATCGGTGATCAACACTTGTGGAGAACAGAGCGGTGATCCCTTTTCCCAGCGAAAAGATGTGGTCTTCAAAGACGCCCATGGAATCGGTTTAACGGTCGATATTTTCACCCCTCGCGGCAATGCCAATGCGCGAGCCATCGTTGTCGTAGCGAGTGGTGGGTGGTCGTCGAATCGAAGCAAGATCCGTGATCTCGGACGGGCAGGCCTCTTTGAAGTGCTTTGCAACCATGGGTATCATGTATTCGCCGTCCGTCCGGGTTCGATCAGTCGATTCTCAGCCAAAGACATGGTCACCCATGTGGAAGAAGGAATCCGCTGGGTGAAGACGCAGGCGAATGAATATGGATTCCATCCGGAACACATTGGATTATTCGGGGCTTCGGCCGGAGGCCATCTGGCTTCTTTGACTGCTGTTACCAATGATTCGACGACTCCCCAAAACGACGCGTCTGTCGCGGCCGTTGCCGTGTTTTTTCCACCCACTGACTTCCTCAATTACGGGGGTAAAACACTCGACCCACGCGAAGAGGGTCGCTTCTCCAAGATCCTGGCCGGACTGGCCTTTCGTGAAGGTGTTGACGCACTGTCAGATCCTCAAATACGCGAGCAGACAAAGGCTATTTCTCCATCCCATTTGGTGACCGCTCACGCTCCACCGTTTTTGTTGGTTCATGGAGATGCCGATCCGGCAGTTCCACTGCAGCAATCACAGACGATGTTAGAGGCTCTAAAGGACGCCGGTATCGACAGCCAACTCATCATCAAAAAAGGGGGCGCTCACCCATGGCCGACCATCCGTGAAGAAGTCCTTGTAATTGCCGATTGGTTTGACCGTAAATTGCAGGCCAAAAAGTAAGGGACGCTTCACTGCCATACGATTGAGGACACTATTAAGGTCCTTATCCAGTTCATCCTTGGCTCCCGACAAATCCAAAGCGGTGACCGATCAGGCTTAACCGAAAGGCAGTGGACGCACTTTTCGACCACTCCTAATGATCGGTAAAAAAGGAATAAGTTACCAGGCCATCACGTTTATCCAGTAATTCCTGCGGCGCACTGGGACAGCGCTACCCACCAATATTAATACGAAATCTTCCCTTCCTTTCCCCTGATTTCATAGGCAAGTCGAGAAGCGATATGATCCAATTCCCGAAGTTCACATTCCCAGACGACGATCACCTTCCAACCATCTTTCTTGAGGTCTTTCAGATTCCGTTTGTCACGGGTGACATTGTCTCTGAATTTCTTCTGCCAGAATTCCACACGCGTTCCGGGATTCGAGGCATATTTGCAACCCTTGTGACGATGCCAGAAACAGCCATGCACGAAGACAACAGTTCGATGCTTTGGCAGAACAATATCGGGATAGCCCGGAAGGTCGCGTCGGTGAAGACGGAATCTGAATCCCAAACGGTGGAGTAGAGATCTGACCGTCGTCTCGGGCTTGGTATCCTTGCTCCGGATGCGACTCATATTCCAGCTTCGTTCCCGGACAGTCAGATGATCCACCATATCGTGAAGTATAGACTTTAGATTTTCAGACGGCAATCCCCTGAGGGCTGAACCTGAAACGAGGGGTGCGTGGTAAATAGGACGGGCAATGTGCAAATTGGCCTTTTACCCTGTCGGGTGCGCTACTGCAGCCCCTTCCCCGCAGTTTAATCGTTCTTGGAACCAAGTATTCCATTTTCTTACCCGGTATTCCCTCGGATCCCTGCTGATCCAAAGCGACGACTTAGTCGCACGCAGTCCATACCCTGTCGGAACACTAAACCGAAGTCGCCGCTGGTCTTTGGATAACCGAAATGGCTTTACCGAGTGGCCTTTAGGCTTGTCGCCTACCGGTGACGAGCGACGAAATAATACGGCGCACTGGGGAAAGCGAGCCCCACTGCCATTCGGTTAAGGATTTTCCGCAGGTTTTTTGACACCGTCATCCCTGAAGCTGGCCGCGCCGGGGTCGACGCCCCCAGCTTCAGGGGTGCCTGATTCCTTAACCGAATGGCAGTGCAGCGAGCCCTACCAGTTCATTTGTGACTCATATCGATTAAAGCAGTTGTGCCTGTAATTGCAGTTCTCCGGAAACGGGTTCTCCTTGTTTAGAAGAAGCCTCTTTCAATTTGAGCTTCCCCATAGCAAAACCGATCATTTTAAAATTATGAAAATCGATTTCTCCTTCCGGCAGTTGAATCAAAACGCCAAGGACATTGAAGAAGTCCACGGTATATTCGCGATTAGCTTTGTATTCGTACGGATCGATTGCTAGATAAATCCCGTATTTTCCTTTTCGCTCTGCGGAATACCCCACAATACTGATAGCTGGATAATCAATCCGTGGGCCATTGGTTTCCTTTCCCACTTGAACTGAAACCTG
>DUCD01000174.1:2752-25229 GCA_012959985.1 Verrucomicrobiales bacterium
CTCAAGGTCTGCCTTTCCAAAAGACGTGGTGTTTTTTTTGTTCAATCGGTCCTGCCAATTAGTATTGAACTGCGAATTGATTGATGCAAAGCCTCCGCCCCCACCCTTTCGGCTCGCTGATTGGGGCCATTCTGGACTCCCTGCATCGAGTTCACTCTGGACCTCCTTCCGACGACTACCGATGAAATCCTGAATGACTTTGAGGTCTTCATTAAAGTAGGCTTCAGTGATGTGCAGTCGATCTCCAATAAGTGATCTGGCTGTTTCAATCATCAGAGCAAGTTCCGTCTCATTCCAGACGTCATTCAGGATCTGCTGCATGACTTCGAGGTATCGGTTTCTGGACGTCTCGATCTGATACAGTTTATTGGGTAGAAAACTAACAGCCTTGACTGATCTCGGCACGGTGACTTTTATGTCCATCCCCGGATCCTCAAAGACGGCATCCAATCCCCATGGAATGAAATGAAGTTTGTCCGTTTCCGGATTGTTGTAGAGGTAAAAATTGTTTGCTTTGCAAATGTAGCCATCCCAATCGCCAACAAGAACATCCATTGCCCAGAACCGATAAAATGCCTCCAAATCCATTGATTCACCCAGAGTGCTCAGAATCTCACTCTCGGGTTTTGCGAGCGCCTGTGCGACTCGCTCGAGGTCACTCCAGTCGTTCTTCTTTCGATTATTCTTCTTATTAAAACCTCGGTAAGCCTTACCGACAAAGGCCCCACCGGACTCATACACGTTGCCTCCGGATTTCCCGAAGTTCCTTTTCAGAAAATCCTTCTTGATCGGTTCCACATTGGAGTAAATCCCGAGATCTTCACCGTTGACAGTCACATGGGCCAGATTGCATCTCGGAGCAGCAACGCCCGCTTTACGAAACAGATGGTAGGAGAGATATTGATGCAGAATCGCTCCATTCTGATTGTTGTTATTCAATGTCATTCCCTCCAGATCCTGGAAGCGTTTTTTGGAGTTATATTCATCAAATTCAAGTTTCATGGAGGGCCTTGTCGAGACAACCGATCCCAGATTTCCTTTTTTCCGAACTCCGACTTCCGATATTTCAGTCCCGTCAATGGTGACAATTGCCTTGAAGTAGGAATACGGTTTGGGATTGTGCTCTTCTCCCTGAATACGGCTAAGAAAATCCGGATGCTGTCGACGCAGCTTCATCCAGTCAGCCGAGTCCATCTTGATGTTAATCTCCAGAATCCGGTTCGAATCATAAAGGTCCATTCCTTCTGGGTTGGATTTCGAATCGGCAAACAATCGACCGGAAGACAAGGGTAGAACATGCAAAAACAAAGCTGTCCATACCGAAATTATCACTAATTTCCGTGTGCTGTATTTCTTCATCAGGGTATTTATTATTGTGTAAGTCGACATGAGATTTTAAGAGCATGCAATTGTTCTGAAACTCCAATTTGACGGCAAAAGATACACTCTTTATACCCTCCGGACAAATTCTTTGAATCCGAGTAGGGCATGGATCATGCGCTTTGGATTCCATGCTTTGCGTGGACCGACAAATGTTCTAGGTTATATGGGCACCTGACATCCATTCCAGAATCAATGAAGAATTGTATTTACAGCCTCTTGGTAGTTTTCCTGTTATTCCAACTTTGGGTATCACCGGTAATCGCAGAAGAGATGAAATGGGATTCCATGATGGTCCCCGGATCCTGGGAGCAGCAACTCGATGGTAAATACGATAATCTGAATGGTTTTGCCTGGTATAGATGTTTCATCAATGTACCGTCCGAATGGGAAGGAAAACGACTTCTGTTGACGGTTGGTTCGATTGGAGACGTCGATGAAGTTTTTTTCAACGGGGATAAAATTGGAGCCAATGGATCCATGCCGCCCTTATACAGCAAGCCATCCAGTGAGTTTCGCCGACCTGCGGTGATCGAGCCGGACCAAGTTCGCCCCGGTGAATACAATCTGCTGGCTTTTCGGGTTTACGACAAACAAGGGTCCGGAGGCATTCTGAATGGCCCGATTCAGTTAGCTGCAGGAAACAGCGCCATCGACCTATCCGGTCATTGGCTGTTTGTGCCCGGAGATCAACCTGATTACGATGGAAGAAACCTGCTGGGGGAAGAGGCTTTAATGAATCAGGCGGCGCAACAATACCTTCAAATTGTGGGAGAGACTCCGGCTGGACACAAAGGAATCGTGGAAACCGACTGGGGCACTCGAAACCGGGATATGCAACGAGTCATGGAGATCTACCGTGATAACAAAAACGTTTATTCAAATATCGTCGGGAAAGGAGATGCATTACCTCCGGAAGAAGCGAGGAAAGCTCTACGGATTGCGGATGGACTCACAGTGGATACAGCGCTTCACGAACCGGAAGTCCGTCAGCCGCTTTACGTGGATTTTGATGAACGTGGGCGGATGTGGGTTACCCAATACATTCAGTACCCGAACCCGGCTGGATTGGAAGTCATCACCTGGGATCGCCACTTGAGGAAGGTCTTCGACGAAGTCCCTCCCCCTCCCCCTTACCGTAAAAAGGAACACCGGAAATTCATTGGCAAAGATAAAATCACCATTCATGAGGATACGAATGGCGATGGCCTATTTGATCAACATAAAACATTTCTGGACGGAATGAACATGGTTACCTCGACAGCCTTTGGTAAAGACGGTGTGTGGGTGATGAACCCTCCGTATCTTTTGTTTTATCCGGACGCCAATAAGGACGATGTCCCGGATGGAGATCCAGAGGTTCATCTGGCGGGATTCGGTTTGGAGGACACCCATTCGATTTCCAACAGTATCAAATGGGGCCCCGACGGTTGGCTTTACGGTGCCACCGGAAGTACGGTCACCGCCCGGATCAGGGTATTGAAAAAACCTTCCAACAAACCGATGCAGTTCTTCGGTCAGAATATCTGGCGCTACCACCCGGCAACCCATGATTTCGAATTATTCGCCGAAGGTGGCTGGAATAACTTCGGAGTCGATTTTGATGATGAAGGTCGACTTTACTCGGGTACCAACGGAAGCATGCAGGCGGTGCATTTTGTCCAGGGAGGATACTATCAGAAATCCTTCGGCAAACATGGACCTCACACCAACCCTTACAGTTTCGGGCATTTCTATGGAATTCCCATCGAAGGAAGGCATCCAAGACTGGTCCACCAGTGGCTGATTTATGGCGGAGGTTCCATTCCGGGTTTCGATGGATTGTTCATCGGAGGCAATTCCCTGTCAAGATATGTAACGGCTTTGCAAACCCATCCTGTCGGCAGCACATTCCGCAGTCACGAACTGAAAAAACTGATCACAACCGATGACAAATGGTTCCGGCCGATTCACATCACTTCCGGACCGGACGGCGCTTTGTATTTGTCGGACTGGTACGATGCCCGGATCACTCACGTAGATCCGCGCGACAACTGGGATAGAGCACACGGCCGAATTTATCGACTTCGATCAGAGACATCTCCAGACTATCCGATATTCAATCTGAATAAGCTGAATTCGGATGAATTGCTTCAACTTTTATCGCATTCAAACCGTTGGTATCGGTCCACAGCCCGACGGTTGATAGCAGATCGCGGGGACAAAGCCATGGTGCCGCAGCTGACAAAATTACTGGAAGACGATTCAGGTCAAACCTCGCTCGAAGCCTTATGGGCACTGAATCAACTTGGCACCTTTGGAAAGCACACAGTGCAAATCGGTTTATCGCACACCAACCCCATGGTCAGAGCTTGGACGATCCGGCTCTTGGGAGATTCGCAAACTCACCTCCATGCCGACTCATTTCAATCTGTTCTCCGTCTCGCAGAATCTGACAAGATCCCCGATGTCATCTCACAGTTGGCCTCCACGGCAACAAGACTTCCTGCGGATCAGGGTACAGAACTCGTGAAGCAACTGGTCAGTCGAACTGAATTCAAGGATGACCCGTTTATTCCTCAACAAATATGGTGGGCATTGGAGTCTCAGATCTCCAAAGACCCTGAAGGAGTTCTGACAATGCTGAAGGATCGGAGTCTATGGACACAGCCGATATTCAAAGACCAACTTACCGAACGATTGAGTCGACGCCTAATGTCGAACCAAAATGAAAGAAACCTGCTCATCTGCACCTCTCTGTTAACCCTGGCCCCGGACAAAACCTCTGTGGATCGACTGATCAAAGGAATGGAAACCGCTCTCCAGGGAAGGGCGATCCGCAACATTCCTCCATCGATGGGAGAGGCTTTGAACGAAATCTGGAAAAGCAGACAACCCGATGCAAATCTAATTGCCTTCGGTATGAGGATCGGCGTGGGACACGCGTTCCAAGCCGCCCGAGAATTCATTACTGACGGACGATTGAAAGATGAAGAACGCATTTCATTGATACAGAAACTCGCCGAACTTAGAGATGGAGACTCTCAGGAAATCTTTTTAAACCTGACCCGGAGCAACTCAGAACCGGAAATAAAAAAAGCATCGATCAATTCGCTGCGACGCTATTCCGCCCCCCACATTGGTCGAAACCTGATCGAGGGGATTCCAAACTGGAAACCTGAAGTAAGGAAAACAGCCATCTCGGTTTTGGCCGGACGACCGAATTGGGGTAAATGGCTGATTCAGGCGGTCGATGAAAACCGGATTCCAAGAGAGGATATTCCGTTCGACGTTTTGTTTCTGATCGAAGGCCGTTCGCACACTGCTACAAATGATCGCATCCAAGAAATCTGGGGGAACCTCAGAAAACCGGTGGAAGAAAAATCAAAACAGATCGACCAGATCAAGGAGTGGGTTCAATCGAACAAAGGAAACGCCGTCAAAGGTCGTGCTGTATTTTCGATGGCCTGTGCGGTCTGCCATAAGCTGTTTGACCAGGGCCGCCCCATCGGGCCCGAGCTGACAGGGTATGAGCGAGACAACTTGGATTTCCTGTTGACCGCAATCATCGATCCGAGTTTAGCCGTCCGCGAGGAGTATGAATTGGTAACGATCACTCTGAGAAGCCAGGAGGGTGAAGACGCCGCCGTTTTGACTGGTTTTGTAACCGGGATCGCCGACCAGTCCCTAACTTTGGTGGACCTAGTCGGCAACAGGACCGTGTTGGCAATATCTGATATTTCAGATCAAATCCGCTCTCCAATATCTGTAATGCCGGACGGACTGTTGGACGGTTTTTCCAGCCAGGAGATCGTCGATTTGTTCGCTTACCTCCAGACCCCCAACTGGACCAATTGAGATTCCGCCTGCTCGGCCCACCCCCTGTTCGCAGCGGGACTGGCGGGACTGGGGTGAAGAATCCTGCCTATCTGAATCTTTTCCGGATCAAATAAAGTCTGCGCCCGTTTTTCCGCAAACCCCCCTACCCCTATCACCCAATCGGGTTTAAGGATGTCGACAATTTGCTGAAGATGCTGATTACAGGCTTGATAAACAGGTGCCATTTCTGAACTCGGCAGCTTGTCCGGAGTGCGGTTACGACCGCTGCCCTCCAGAAATGCCAGCGGACAGAAATTCGCAACAAAATGATCCTTGAAAAAGTCTCCGGCATCTGGGAACCGCTCCTCGAACAAACCCCATAATCTTCGACCACTCACTTCGGAACGCTTGCAATTGAATCCTTCAATGGGTCTCTTGAAATGTTCACGAGCCGGTTTTTCAACTCCTCTCTCGATCTTCATCCACTCTGTAACCGCACGAATTTCTCCAAAGGGAATTCCCGTCTGGACCATCCCGAACGGCCCGGGGTTCATCCCGAGGAACAGAACCTTCTTTGCAGTGCTTCCATATAACCTGATGTAGGTTTTATAGGAATTCCAAGCGTAATCCAACGGGTTGTATACATGAGTTACCGGTTCGCTGAAGGAAAGCGAATTCACCGAATCCCTCAATTCCAAACCCACTTCAATCATCTGCTTTTGTATCGATTTACCAGGCATTTTTTGAAATACTATTAGAGTCATTGCCCAATCAGCGCTTCCTCTCCGAGGGAACCAACGACCGGCAGGAATAAGCCTCCAGCCATTGCGGACACAGATTGGGGCAATTGGGTATAATAAATGACTTTCGGCAACCTACGAAGAAAGGGTCGTTATATGAAGTTAAAAAACATCCCGAGGCCAAACAGGACCCTAATATTTTTCGGTCTACTTCTCACAATAGTTGTGGGTATCTCCTCAAGGGCAGAAGCAGAAAACATCCACCAACTCAGCTCACATCTGAAATGGATCCCCGGACCCGTGAATGGCGTGTTGATCAACAAAGGCGACAAATCCCTGGCCATCTATGGCGATCCGCGATCTGAACCGGATGCTGCTGAAATCGTCCTCCTGACCCACCATCGCAGAGATGTTGTCTGGGCTGCAAAAAAACTGATTCAGAACGGCTCGAAAACGATCGCTCCTGCGGGGGAGAAACCGCTTTTCGAAGACCCGGAATCCTACTGGAAGAACTTCACCCAAGAACGATTCCAGGATTATAAACAGCAATCCACCAAGATTCTCGCTGAATCCCTGCCAATAAAACGATTTGTTCAATCCGGGGAGACGATTGAATGGAAAGACGTGAAGATTGAGGTCATGGATACACCGGGATTTACCCGGGGCAGCATCACCTATACCACCATTCTTGACGATCGACGCATCGCCTTTACCGGTGATCTCATTTACGGAGATGGAAAAGTCCTGGATCTCTACAGTTTCCAGGATGAAGTCCTCGAAGCAAATATCCGTGGATACCACGGTTACGGTGGTCGTTTTTCATCTCTGATCGACAGCTTGAAACGGGTAGCAGCATGGAATCCCGACTGGATCATTCCAGCGCGTGGTCCGATCATCAAAAACCCGAAACATGCCCTTCATACTCTGATTGATCGAATTCGCGACATCTATAAGAATTACTTGTCCACCAGTGCTCTTTACTGGTACTTCAAGGAACCTCATATCAAGGCATGCGTTGAGCGGGTCCTCGGACCCGGAGCGGAATTCGAGGTCATGCCTTATTCACACTACGAAGAAAAGCCGGAATGGGTTTTCTCTACGGCAACCAGTCGAATCATCACTTCCGAAAACGGGCATGCCATTCTACTCGACTGTGGTTACCAAAAGGTCATCGATCAAGTCCTCGAAATGCAGAAGCGCGGTGAGATTAAAAAGATCGATGCTATATTCGTCACCCATTACCATGACGACCACACTGACCAAGTCCAGAACGCCGCTGAAATCTTTGATTGTCCGGTTTATGCTACTGAAGAAATCGTCCACCTTCTGGAAAATCCCGGGGCCTATCACCTACCTGCCCAGACCGACAATCCGATCCGGAATGTAATCGGCCGGAAAAACGGTTCCGAGATGAAGTGGAATGAATTCAACCTCCAATTCCATTTTCTTCCTGGTCAAACCTATTATCACGGAGGACTCTTCGTCACCACTCCCGGTGAAAAATCACTGTTCTTCATTGGAGATGCATTCACCCCTTCAGGCATAGACGATTACTGCCTACTCAATCGGAATTTGATCCACGAAGATTCCGGCTACCTCTATTGCCTTAAAAAACTCAAGGAAACAAAAGGACCCTTTTATTTGATTAATGAACACGTCGACTATATTTTCCAATTTAATGAGAATCAGTTGAAATATCTTACAGACCGCTATCGGGAACGAGCTAAGATGATCCGTGAAGTCTCGCCTTGGGATGACCCGAATTACATGGTGGATGAACAGTGGATTAGATTCAATTCGTACGGTCGATCCGTCTCAGCCGGGGACACTTTTAAAAGCCGTCTTATCGTCGAAAACCATTCGCCGGTTAATCGTCGATTCGAGCTACAGGTTAATTCATCACAGAACTGGGAAATCCAGCCCCGGAAAGCAACATTGATTCTGAAACCCCGTCAGATTGGATCCATCGACTTCCATGTCACCATTCCAGAAAATGAAACTACCCCCATTTCGCTCCTGACCTGCGATGTCAAATCAGGCGACGGAATGCAATTCAGGGAATGGACGGAATCCATGATTGAAATCAACAACAAGCCATGACAGACTTGAGAAGCGATACGGTCACACAACCGACACCGGGCATGCTGAAGGCCATGACCGAGGCGGAACTCGGAGATGATGTATTCGGAGACGACCCGACTGTTCACCTGCTTGAAAAAACGGTGGCGGAAATCCTTGGAAAGGAAGCGGCTGTATTCATGCCTTCGGGCACCATGGCCAATCAAGTGGCCATTCGAGTACAGACCCAACCCGGAGATGAAATATTCCTCGAAGAATCCGCCCACATCTATCTTTACGAAGCCGGTGGACCGGCCGCCCTTTCCGGAGTAATGCCACGACTGATCAAAGGAGATAAGGGCATCTTCACTGCAAAGGATATTCAGGCATTGCTCAGACCGGTGAATGATCATTTCCCCAGAACCCGTCTCGTGTGTATTGAGAACACTCACAACCGGGGTGGGGGAACAATCTGGCCCCTGGAAAACCTAAGAGAGCTTCGTGATTTCACAAAGGAACGCAAGCTCGGCTTTCACCTGGATGGCGCCCGATTATGGAATGCTGTCGCCGGCAGCGAACAAAGCGAAAAGGACATCACTCATTTCTTCGATACCGTGAGCGTATGCTTTTCCAAGGGCCTCGGGGCTCCGGTGGGATCGGCACTCTGTGGTTCGGCAGATTTCATCCAGCAGGCTAGAAGAGTCCGCAAATTATTCGGTGGTGGAATGCGCCAATCCGGCATCCTCGCTGCCGCCGCTCTATATTCCTTGAATCATCATCGGGAAAAATTATGTGAAGACCACCGGAATGCAAAACGCCTGGCCGAAGGAATCGCAAAACTTCCAGCATTTCAAATCGACCCTTCATCGATCCTTACCAATATTGTTATTTTTGAATACTCGGGAAATTCAGTGGAGTCATTCCTGGATCGTCTTAACAAAAAAGGAGTCGCGTTGGTTCCATTTGGAGGAAAAAATATCCGCGCCGTTACTCATTTAGGGATCACCAGAGACGATATTGAAACCGCCCTTCAGCAGATTGAAGCCGTTCAGAAGAATGACCGGTAATCGGGTCGGAAGATTTACATCTTCCGCTAATGCCGGCATCAGAATTCGTGAGAATTCTGCTACTTCAAGCAGTCCATTGGACCTTCACTCGCTACCGGAAAGACGTAGCCTGTCACCATGATGTTTTTACTGGTAGGTACAGGCGGTGAAAGCTAGACTTCAGAATTAATGTTTAATTCAACCAAATGAATCACTATCAATCCGTATACCAAAAACCAGTTCACGCAATGCTGGTATCTGTTCTTCTCCTTTTCATTCTATCAAGCTGGAATCTGGCATGGGCTCAGGCTCCAGCCTCTGAAGTCCCAGCCTGAGTCATGTGACCAGGCGAAGCGGGCACCGTGCGTGGCCAATCCTTAACGTCAGCAGAAGCATCCGGAGAATCCACCAGTTCCGTCAGCTTCCTGGATAACAGCGACAATCAACTTCTCCAAGGACTGGGCTCAGCTCTCAAGTGGCCTGAAAAACAGCTTGGGTTCTCTTTTTTCTCGCGTTGGATTCCGAATAAACCCGAGCATGGAAGATGGTATCTAAATCTCAGCTACCAGTTGTTGGACAGCCTCCGTGCCGGTATCGACTACCGTCCACTAACGACTGATGTAAGCATCCTCGCCAACTGGCGAGTATTCTCAGAAAACGTTGACTCTTGGCGACCGGCAATGATTCTCGGCACAAGCAACGATGACTTTGGTGACATCAGCAGCCAAAGTTATTACGCAACTCTCTCAAAGTATTTATTCGAGGCTATGGGAACGAATGTATCCCTGTATGGAGGAGCCACCTATATCGACAAGCTTGGAGATCTCCGACCCGTCGGCGGACTCCACCTTCGACGCGATGCATGGTCCGCTACATTTATGTACAGCGGTGTTGACGAACACCTGACCATAGCTCACGACTTCGGTAATCATACACTCTCTTTCCTCCTGTTTGATCTGAATCTTCCTGGAATCGCCTACGGATTCCGATTTTGAGAATTGGGGAACACATTCATTTTTCGGCTCGGGAAGATCTCTCCCAACTGTCCATGGAGGAGATCAATAAAAGCCTCGCGAGGACACTCTCCCACTGACATTAGTTAAGCATTTTTCATGTGAAATATCAGGCTGTTTCTCTTTGTACTGTAGAGTCGGCTGTCCTCAGCCGAAATTCCGGTAGATACACTTAAAATGCGCTGGGGACAGCGCACTCTACAGCGTGAACCGCCAAGTGGACGTGGCCTGCTTTTGTAAAACGATATTCCATAACCGAATGGTAGTGACGTTCGCCCTCCCTTTGACAACTTGGTTTTCATGGAATTCCACAATCCATTGCCTTGTCCCATACCGCATGATTATTTTGAGGGCGCCGGGAGAGAGGGACCTTCTTGGGGCTGGGCCCAGGATTCGATGATCTGTTCCAGTTCTTCTTTGGGTATTTCCAGTGCCGTCGCCAGACGCCGGACCATTTCCATGCCAAAAAACTGAGGATTCAGCATTGTATTAAGGACTTCTTCATTCAACTTTTCAAACGATCCGAAACCGATTCTGCCGACGGTCGCTTCATCGAATTGTGATTTTTCCTCAAAACGACCGTAGGATTTCTTTGCCATGCGATAGAAATTGTCCGCCATGGCATCTGCCCCGAGTGCCAAATGTTGATAGGAACTTTGAAGCAGCGCCTGAATCACGGAAGACATGCCTTCGGAAGCATTGTCACTGATCATTTCATTGATTCGGGGTATGGCAAAATCATCCAAGGGCAACTCGGCAGGATCATACTCCGGGGCGTAACGCTCGGCGAGATCCTTGAACTTTTCAAAGTATTTGGTTTTCAGGACCTGATACCATCGCTCCGCTTCCCCCATCCGTTGGTGGAGGTATAACTGCCCCACTGCGTCGAGCAGGAAATTCTTGTGAGCTGTGGAAATATTTTTGGCGTTCTCCGGTTCTTTTGCCAGCATGTTTTCATAGGATTTACTGACGTTGGGAATGATGTCCAAATTAGGTCCGTAAAGCAGAAACTCATCTGTCTGGGTGTTCAACAGTCGCCCCCTTTTGAAGGCTGTCTGCATCGGTTGATAAATCTCCCTTCGCAGAGGCATGAGGTCATCGATCTTGGCCATCTTAAGTCCCCTCGATGCCCAGTAAATCGCATGAGACTCGGGCAGGCGCCATTCCAGTGGACCATACTCATTGTCCACTTCCTGCATGAACTTAGGATCCATTTTATAGACCTCACGAAGAGCCGTCAGTTTCGCCTTTTCTTCTTCAGTCTGCGGATTGAGCAGGGGAGCATAATCCAGAGGAAACGAATCACCGAGTACCGCCTGCATTTCACCGGCCCATGCAGATTTATAAAGACGGTTGGCATCATCGAGATTCTGCCCCATTTTATGTTGAAACAACCATCCCAACTCGCGATAGAGCAAAGTTTCCTTAGGATTGTATCTCAATCCCTGATCCCGGATGAGTTCAATTCCACTTTTCACCCAATGCCAACGATCATTGTGATCGCTGCATTTCACGGAGATATTATAGGCCATGTTCCATGCCTGAAAAACCCAGACAGAAGTGAATCGGGGCTGCAACTTGGTGATCCAATCTGCCAGTTGGACCATTTCGAAATACTTACCGTCTTCCTGAAGTTGATTCATTCGAAGCCAAAGAGCATTCGCGATCAACCCGCGGAATCCTCCTAATGCCACTGTTGTGAATTGGAGAACAGGTGGGGCGCCTTCCAGGAGATCATCGGTGTGTTTAAATCCCAACCGATCCCTGGAGTCATTCAAGCTCTTCTGCAGAGTGTTCACCAAAAACAGAGCCAGGATCATGACCCCTACCAGTATCGGTTTGAAAAATTTTCTGAAAGACGTTTCCATCACTATCTATTGCACTACCTGGACCGTAGCCAACTCTCGACGTTGAAACAAAAAGATCCCCACCAAGGCAAGCCCGCCACAAAGACCGACCCCGACCTGCAGAAAAGCTTGTCCGACCTGAAGCGCCGGGATTTCCTGACCAAGGCTAAGCGAATCGATGGGAGAAAAAACTCTCACGGCTTGGATCAGATAGAGAAAAAAGCGAAACATGGGAATCACCAGGTAGTCGATCCAGCGAGCTTTCGGAGCGCCCTGTTCATGGTTATACCCGAAAATAGTACCATCCTCTACCGCAGTGCTCATTACTCCGCTGGAAAGTCCTATGAAAAGAATGGCCAGCGCTGTAAACGAAGCGACCGGGAAAGAAAGGGCCCCGGCAGTCATTAACCCAATGGCAGCAAAGAGTCCCATCCATAGCAGAATCATCAGCAGTCCCTTTACGAAATTCATGGCAAAACCACCCTTGGGATAAAGAATCTCAATGCCACCATCCAGTGGAAAAAGAATGGCGGTTTCACTCATGTTGAAGCAGGTGATCATCAACCGACCCTGATCATCGAATGAGTTCGGAGGGATGGGAATTTCGTGATAGGTGTCTTCGGTGAGATCCATAGGTCTTTCGACATATTCCGGGGTCTGCGGAACTCCAATGCCCCAGACAAGATTGAAGACCTTGCCTTCATCACTCAGTTGGGCTGAATTGAACTTGGTCCGTATGAAGAGTGTTTTATCTCTGATCGAATCCACATCACTGGTCAGTTGAAACGGCCAACCTTTTCCGGCTCCATTGGGAGAAACCTGCTCATAAAACGCCCTGACTTCTGTGGTGACCTGCTGTCTCAGAAAATCCATATCCATCCGGAGAGCAGCTTCGGGATCCCTTCGGATGGTTTCCTTGATCCGCTCCTCAATGGCTAGATCCATTTCCTCCTGAAAATCCTCAATGGGGAGTTTGGAAACTCCTCGGGCAACGAGAACTTTATCTCGAAGGTAGGCCTGTTGATCCAATGGCAGCGACTTGGCGCGAAAATGCAGCATGCCGTAGATGGAGCAACCGGCAAGGGACAAGAGGACGGCATTCAATCCCATGATACCGAGCCATTTCCCCAACCAGATCTGAGCACGGGAAACCGGTTTGACCACAATCATCTGCATCTGGCAGTCTTCGATATCTTTTGCCAGAGTACCGCAGGCAATCCAAAGGGTCGCAAACCCTAGCAGGACGGTAACAAATCCCAGAGTATAGGTGAGAGTAATCTGAATCAGGCCTTGGGCCGAACCGTCATGCTTGATGACCAGTGGTAGAGCGCCGACCGTCAGCAGCAGTAGAAAGAGAAGAAGGTAGAAAAGACGAAAATGGAAGGCGGCTTTCAGGGTAACCCAGGCAATCGCGGTTATTCCTTTCATTCTTTTGGTTCAGAATTGCCTGTTTTGTCTCCATTGCTGCCACCCAGAAGAGATGAAAGTTTCTCATCGGCCGCCTTTAATTCGCCTCTGGATTGCTCGGGAGTCTGCACACCGGAACCCGCCGGTTCCGCTGCTGTGGTTTGCACAGGTTCAGGACGCGTCAACTGCTCCAGCTTTTCAACCAGGACCTTTTCCTCTTCAGCCAATGGTTCTTCGCCAGGGATACTCTCATCGATTTCCACCGGTTCCGACAACGTCAACCGTTCGAGAACCTTCTCCTGTCGTTTCGCGCTCGGCATGTCGGCATCCCCTCGAAGATATTCGGCCACGCGGCTGCCGGAAGTGGCTCCCGAGGTCATTTCCTCTTTCTCGCGAGCCTGTTCAACCACATTCAGAAAATAATTTTCAAGATTCTGTGTCGGCACATCCACCTTGATTTTCTCCTCGCCGATTTCCTTACGCAGGATGTCCAGCACACGCTGCATCACGTCTTTTGTGAGAAGAGGCGTGGTGATGCGCGACGTATCCGGTTTGGCAAGAAGTTCATTCAAAGTGCCCTGCGCCTGGATTCTTCCCCCGTAGTATATGACAACGCGATCGCAGACATCCTCCACATCAGCCAGAAGGTGACTGCTCAGGATGACTGTTTTTCCGCGGGCGGCAAGGGCTAGAATCAGATCCTTGACTTCACGGCAACCAATGGGATCCAGGCCGGAGGTGGGTTCATCCAGGATGACGAGGTCCGGATCATTGATCAGAGCCTGTGCCAGACCGATGCGGCGCTGCATCCCTTTGGAGAATTCGCCGACGACGCGGCTGCGCACCTGACTGAGCCCCACCATTTCCAGAAGCTGTTCGGTGCGCTGTTCCCGTTCCTTTTTATTCAATTGAAACAAGCTGCCGAAAAAATCCAGCGTCTCGGCGGCATCGAGGTATTTGTATAAGTAGGATTCTTCAGGAAGATAGCCGATTCGGGCTTTGGTAGCCACATGACGGGGAGAATGCCCAAAGACTTCCAGATGTCCCTTTGTGGGATACAGCAATCCCAAAAGCATTTTGACTGTTGTCGACTTACCCGAGCCGTTGGGTCCCAGCAATCCGAAAACCTCGCCTTTGCGGACATCAAAATCAACATCATTGACCGCTCTTGCTTTGGGGCGTCCCCAAAAATCCCTGAAGACCTTGGTTAACCCCCTTACGGAAACTATATTTTCCACAGGATTCTGATCTTGTTTATTTTCAGCCGTTTCAGGTGTCGATACTGCAGTGGTCATAGGTCAATCAAATCTCGTTTTGAATCCTGCTTCGGGTATCCATCAAGCGGTTTTCAATTCCGTCCTTTCGGTTGGACCGGATGCGGCTACCTCATCGTCATCGCTAGTGGCCTCAGTGGATTCATTAAGAAACGGCTCCAACTCCTCACCTTGTCGAACCAATCTTGCACTGTTGAAAACAACAATGATTGAGGCGCAGATATTCAGAATGGCCGCCAAAATAACCGGCAGCAGGTCAAAGGCAGCAGCTGTTAATCCTCCGAGGATAAAAAAGATACCGGCCAGGAAGTTCTGATTGATAACGTTGCGAGTGCTTCTGGACAATTTAATCAGAAACGGCAATCGGCGCAAATCGTTGTTCATCAGGGCAATGGTGGCACTGTGAATAGCCACCTCGCTGCCGGCAGCACCCATGGCGATCCCCATGTCCCCTGCAGCAAGGGCCGGCGCGTCGTTCACTCCATCTCCGACGACCGCCACGGTATAACCCTTGTTTTTTATTTCCGTTACAAAATCCACTTTATTCTGAGGCAGACATTCCGCCATGACTTCTTTGCATCCGATTTCCTCGGCAACTCGAGCCGCGACCGGCCGACGGTCACCGGTAACCATCGAGATGCGACGGACTCCGTTTTCGGTCAGATCTGCCAATGCTTCCTGTGCTTCGGGCCGGGTTTCATCCTTGAGTCCGATCCAGCCCATGAATTTTCCATTGTCGGAAATATGGATCAAACTGAACCCTTCAGTTTCCTTCAAATCAGTGGACCCCAGTTCTTCCAGTTTGATTCCCTGATCAATCAACCATTGCGCACGCCCGATCACCACACGTCTACCGTTGACCGTGGAAGAAACACCTTTTCCAGCCGTTTCCTTGAAATCCTGTGGTTCGAAGAGAGTGAGGCCGGCTTCTTCGGCAACGCTGACCAGTGCTTTGGCCGTGGGATGATTACTGTACTTTTCACCGGATGCAGCGAGCTTCAGTAGTTCCGCCGGTTTGACTCCGTCCACCGGGGCCAAGCGACTGACAGCCAATTCTCCCTTTGTCAGGGTTCCGGTTTTATCGAAAACGAAGGCATTTATCTTGGCAGCCAGCTCAATATCACTGACGTTTTTAATCAGGATGCCGAGGCGCGCGGCTGCAGACAAGGCCGCCACCATGGCGGTCGGAGTCGCCAGCACAAAAGCGGTTGGACAGCCGATGATCAAAATTGAAATCACCCGATCCAGATCTTGAGTGAAAAACCAGACCAATCCCCCGAGCGTCAATATCAGAGGAGTATAATAACCCATATATTGATTGATGATACGCGTGATCGGTAGTTTGGTTTTCTCAGCCGCCAGAATTAAATCCCTCACCTTGCCCAGAGTGCTTTCCTCGTTGGCCCGAGTCACCTTGATTTCCAGCACGCCGGTGAGATTCTGGGTTCCGGCAAATACTTCGTCGCCGACCGATTTATCAACCGGTAGAGATTCTCCAGTGATGTTCGCCTGATTGATGGTTCCTTCTCCCTTTTGGATGACCCCGTCGGCCGACATATTGTCACCCGGTCTAATCCGTATAATGTCACCCACTTTAAGGGCACTGACCGGAACCTCTTCCTCTTTGCCATCTTTACCGATCTTCCTTGCCTTGGTCGGCGTCAGCTTGATCAGGGATTCAATGGATTTACGGGCACCGGCAGCGGTTCGGGATTCGATGATCTCACCGAGAAGCATGAAGAACGCGACGATGCCAGTGGTCTTATACTGACCGCTGGAGAAGGACGCCAGCAAGGCGATGCTGACCAACTCATTAATCGTCATCAAGCCTTTGTTCAAGTCCCTGATCGAAGTCAGAACGATGGGATAGGAAAGTATAATCGCTCCGATCATTGCGCTCAATCCTGCAACAAGCACGCCCTCATGGAAAATCCATTCAACCAGGAATGCATTGATAATGAATATGACGCCTAGAATGGTCTGTTTCAGAGGAACATGAACATGCGGGTTGTAGGGATCCCGGTTATCATCCAGTTCCGGAGACTGTGAGCCTTTGGGGCGTGAATCCGAATCTCCGTAGAGACCGGATGCCGGCTTAACGATTTCCGTTGAAGTTGCTTCCATGAAAGATCAGGGGGTAGTGGACATTTGTGGGTCCGTTCGTTTTTTCGGTTCTTTAAAGCCTCGGTTGAGAAGAATTCTCAGGTCCCGATTACTGCTCTCCGGCAGAAAGAATTTGTGACTCGCTTTTGAAAAGATTCTTCCCATGGCTTCCACCAGAAGTCGCCTTTTGAACAATTCAGGATTCCGTTGGTAATGCGGCAATTGATCCTTGAAATACTGAGCGTCGGCGGCGACCGCATTGACGACTCGATTGCTTTCGGTCAATCCAGCATTGATGATTTTCTGATAATCTCCATCCGCGAGAGCGACCTGGGTACTGCGGTATCCTTCAGCCTCCTGTGACAATCGATTGGCTTCGCTTTCAGCGGTGATGACTGCGTCGAAAGACTCCTGAACATCGAGTGGGGCGGAAGTCTGAATATCGAGGGGTTCCAGGGTAATCCCCAAATCATAATCAATGATTGATTGGTTGATTTTCGAATTGAGACGGAACTGAAAACGGTCTTTTTCCTGATAGAGAATGTCATCTGCAGAAAATTGGGATGATGCATAAAAAAGAGCATTGTCCACAATGTTCTTGAGAAGCGGTTCGATGTCGGCAAATCGGAACCGGTAGTCCATGGCGTTAGAAATTCGGTATTTCAAGGTGGCTTTAACATGAATAATGTTGCCGTCATTGGTCAGGGTATAACCGTCGTAGCCCGGCATCATCGACGCACGCGGTGGAGGGATTTCACCTAGAGCCTCAAGCTCCGGGGTGATGGCATACCAACCGTTGGTGGCCGTCACGCTGTGACTCTGGCTGACGGCAATCTTCACCTTTTCGTCGATGGGATAAGGAAACGCCCAATGTAGGCCGGGTCCAAGCAACTCGGTGCTGGTCTGGCGGCCGAATCTCAATACCGTGGCCACTTCATTATTTTCCACGGTGAATATTCCCGAAGCAAAGAAAGCAACCACCAGTCCCACCATCAACACCTTGATAATGACGAAGGTGGTGCGCAGGGCTTCTGAAAGAGCTTGTGAACCGGTGTCATCCACAGATCGGCGAATCGGTGGATCAGCGTCGGGAGACGGTGAGATGGATTTACTTTTTTCAGGGGAATCCTTCATGGTTTTTTTGAATCCGAAATGAAAATCATGAAACGCTAGTGCGTTTCTCCCTGATCCTTCCCGATGCTTTCTGCCCCTTGAAAAAGAATGTTCCAGGGAGGAGTCGATCGATCAAAAACAATGGTCGCGTCTTCTTTAATGGATGCTTCCAACGCTTTTAATTCGATCAGGAATTTCGCCAACTCGGGTTCTTCTTCGAACACGGCAAACGATTCGGCGGCTAAGGCATCGGCGCCACCTTTAATACGAGTGGCTTTAGACTGTGCTTCCGCCAATTTTTCCTGACGCTGACGATCGGCTTCGGCCCGAATCCGAGTCGCGGTTGCCTCTCCTCGACTGGTCAACTCATTAGCCCTGACCTTGCGCTCTTCGCGCATACGGTCGAAGACTTTTTCGGTGGTCGATTCGGGTAGACCCAATTGCTTAATACCCAGAAGCTCGATATCGATCCCATATTCTTCCATCGCCGGGGTTTTGATACCACTGAGAATTTCATTCTCGATATGAGTAAATCGTTGGGAATTCGGATCGGTTGCCAGAAAATCTGCAAAGTTATGTTGCCCGACCACGGCGTTTTTTTTGTCGCGGATCAACCCTTCAAGCGTTTCCTCAGCATCCTTGAGACTGCCGTTGTCGAAGCGTTCGAGAAAAATTTTCGGGTCGGCAATTTTCCATCCAATGAACAAAGAAATCAGAAGGTTCTTTTTGTCCCGGGTGAGTGTCTGTTCCAACTTAAAATTCTTCTCAAAATTCTGAATTCGATTGTCGAAATAATAAACATTCTGAATAGGCCATGGCAGCCGGAAATAGAGGCCGGGTTCTGAGATGCTTTTGGATTGGCGCCCGAAGGTTGTCTTGACGGCAACCTGAGTCTGCCGGACCTGAAAAGCAAACAACTTCAAGGTAAATATAAGGGCCAGAACAATGCCGGCTACGATGGTAATGTAATTTCGCTTCATTTTCTTGTTTACTGAAATTTGAAGATTGGTAGCTCTTTTAAAATTAACGTTCTTCTCCTTCGGGAATCCGGAGGTTGCTCAAATCACTTCGCACTTTATCCTGTAGGTCGATCTGAACAGTATCCCTCGTATTGGTGACGCCGATCAGGTATTGACGAGTTCCCTGAAGATTGCGGGAAAGCACATCATAATAGTACCATCTGGAAAAAACATTCGGGGCCTGCCGATAGGCTGACAACTGATTCTTGAACTGGTTGGCTTCGGCAACGGCCCGGGAAGTATGTTGGACCTTGTAAGTGTGAGCTTCGTCGAGAATTTTGGCGGCTTCGGCAATGGCTCTTGGCATATCCCTCCGCCTCAAGAACTTTGGTATGCTGTTCCTGCTCGGCTCCGTCAACACTTTCAAATGCTTCCGCAACTTTTTTCGGTGGATGAGAGTCCTGAAGTCCGACCAGAACAATTCGAGCACCGAGTTTGTTACGCTTCACTGCAGCTTGAAACCGCTCCTTCAGGTCGGTCGCAGCTTTCTCCCGGCCTTCCCCCATCACCCACTCCATATCAACACCGAGCAGGTAATCCACTACTTCTCGGAAAGCTATTTTTTTAAGCAAGCCGGCTGAATTGGAGTTATTGTAAGCCCATGCCTGCAGATCTTCGATTTGGTACTGGACCGGAATTTCCACTTCGAGAAAGCTGACCGGAACGGATACTTCCTCGTCTGATCCGATGACTCCCACACTCTTCTCCTGATTACCGGCAACTAGGAAATACTGATGTTCGTCCCCATGTGATTGAGCCCAGGCGATTACATGACTTCCGGTTTCATTTTCGTCATCCTTTGAATCGGCTCCATGGCCATGTCCGTGACCATCATCTTCCTCTTCGAGCGCATATTCATCTTCGTATCCGATATTAAAGGTCTGAATTTCAGTGGCGGGATATCGATATACTTTATCGATCGGCCATGGAAGCTTGAGGTGCAGTCCCGGTTCAAGAACTTCTTTACCCGCAACCGGTTTCCCGAAACGCTCCAGAAGAGCTTTTTCATGAGGTTCGATAATAGTCACTGTGGTGGATAGAAACAGAGTGCTCAACTGAAGAATGACTAACCAGGCAAATGCCTGTTCCAGAAATCGGTAAAACCAGGTTTCTGATACTTTGAAACCGAATTGATAATCCAGAGCATGGGCGACACTGGTCACAATACCGCTCGGATGACTGATGAATCCAACCAGTCTACTTTCGTATAACAGACGTTCCACCTTGTCCTTGATACGGGGCCGATATATTTCCAGAACTAGATTAATGAAGTTCTCCATCGCGAAAAGAACGAGCATTCCGACGAAGACATAACCGAGGTATCGGTCGTAGAAAGGGTAATCGAACTTGACGGCTGCCTCTACGATTGCCAAAGCAAACAGGGTAAAGGCTCCCAGCATCATGAACCCGGAAACCGGTTTCAAAATTCGCTGCTTTTCCAAACGACTCACTCCGGCGGCATACTTCCCGAACAGCAGAAGAACCAGACCGAAGAACGAAAAGAAAGCCATGGATACGGTCGCCCGGCTTACAAGGGGAGGAACACTGTCCTGGACCGCTTTAAGGAAAAACCAGGCAAATGCCGCTTCGAGAATCAAAAGAAGAATGGTAAAGCTGGGAATGATGAATCGCTCGAACTGCACCCGGGACTGCCTGGCTGGAAAGGTTTCCGCATCAGTGGAAAACAAGGCGGCTTCCTTCTTGGTTCGCATCATTTCATCGAACTCCATCTGTTCAAGGTCTTCACGATGGAGAAGCCGCATGTGCACGTAGCTGATCAAAGCGATCAAGCTTCCAAGTAGCAGGAAAGCTATACCCCCATAACCGGATACAGCCCCTGCATACTTGGAGACCAACCCACTTGCGACCCCTATTACCAATATTACTACCAGATTTAGAAAACCAATTTTGGACTGCTTATTCTGCATGGAATTTATCAATCAATTCAGTTCACGATCCTGAAACAGAATCAGCGCCAGAGACAATGAAGCCGCGAGATAAGCGGCCGTATAAAGAAAAGCCTTTCCTATATAACTCAGTGGAATCGATTTACCCTCCTCGAGGGCGTCGGTCATCCAGAAAAGTTGCCAATTCGGAACCACTACATATAAGAAGGAAGCGATGAGGCTACCGTCCTTTGCAGGGATCCCCAGCAGGTAATCGGACATCAGCCCCAACATAAACACGGCAGAACACAGCGTTAAGGTCGGGATGGCATCCCAACGGGTTGAACAAGCCAACGCGATGCCGGAAAGAATCCAAAGAGCAAACAGCAACAGCACCGAGGCCCGGATCATCCGCCAATCCGACACTTTTTCCAACTGCCCCTTGGCGCTCTGGATCTGGTCCACGGTATCGAAAACGTGGATATAGATAAACCCGAGAGTGGACATGAGCAGAAAAAGAAAGACCGTATCCGAAACGAAGGGTCGGCGAAGAAAATAGTTTGAAAATCCGCCGAAAGCATAGGCCAATACGATGAATGTGAAAAACACCTTGAGTGCAAAGGTATCGGTATCGCCGTAGGCATCGAATGCCATCCGGCTGACTAATAATCCAGCGATGAGGTTGGCATAAACCAAAAGGACAAGAGCGCCGGCCAGCCCGACAAATTTGGCCAGAAGAAATTTAGCACGACTGACCGGTTTGGCCAAAACGGCCAAAGCCGTACCGGATCGGATTTCCCGGGACATGGAGGCGGAAGCATTGAAGACCGCACCGAATAAACCGGCTACAAACATAACGGCCAAGGCTCCATCCTTCACGAGTTTGGGATCATCTCCAAACCCGAAATAGGGCACACTTGCCAAAAAGACAGAAAACACCGTGGAACTGCTGATGAGAATGAGGAAAATCGGTTGCCTCACCAGCTCCATGAAAGCATTCTGAACTATGGTAGTAAACGGTATCATCAGCGGGGTCGCTCCGGAAATGTCCAAACGCCCTGAGTTTGTGAATAGGAGAGTTGTATCAGAGGTGAATTCCATTGGAAACTGGGCGTTTGCAGGCACACCCGAAATGCGGAAAACCATGGAATTTCGTTGAAAACCGATTCGATCTCACGAAGCATACCGAGAAATCGCATGAAGATGAATGGTTACATGAAAAATCCAGGAACCGCAGAGCAAGGTATACCGCGGTTCGGTCTCCAGCAAACCGCAGAATGGCTGATGATTCTGATGGTCTTCGCCTTTGGACCCGTCCGATCAGGGGCTCACCCGATCTCCATGAGCACGACTTTGGCCAATATTCAGACAAATCGGGTGTCCATCGAGATGGGAATTCTGATCGAGGATCTGGTCCTTTATCATGAATTGAAACCGGGCGAGAATTTCCTGATTTCCGCATCCGACCTGAAATCAGCTGCTGAAACCCACCAGGAATTCCTATTGAAATACTTCATGATACGAGACCTTGATGGCCATCTTCTGAAGGGAACAGTCGATAAAATGGATATTTCGGATATTCCAGAGGAAGGGGTGAATGCGGGAGATTTGATGGCTCATTCCGTAATTTACAACATTGATTTTCCACTGACTTCTCCGCCTGAGTTTCTCTCGTTCAGCCAAACCTTCGGGGGAGTAAGGTCGGTGCTGCCGGCGATTATGGACCTAATTGTCTTTCAAGAGGGGATTCGAACTCAGGAACCCGTGAAAATCCTGCCTAATATCCCGCATGT
>DUCD01000174.1:25247-28107 GCA_012959985.1 Verrucomicrobiales bacterium
ACCGAATTCTTGGAGAGAACGAAAAAAGCTCAGAGAAGACAAGAAAAGCCGATTACTCGGGATAACCAGCTACAGCTCCATTTATTCGTTCATCTACCTCACCGATTTCGAAGTGCGGCATGAAGTCCTGATCCCGTTAATCACTCTTGAAACGCTTTTGCCTCTGGAGAGGGCGGACCCGGATTTTCTGGAAATAGAGGAGCAACATAATGCGCAGGATCGACTCCTGGAATTCTTCGCGGAAAACAATCCGGTAGAAATCGACGGTATACAGGTAAGGCCTCTGCTTGATCGACTCGATTTTTATGGATTGAATTTCAAGGACTTTTCTCAGAAGGCTCCCGAACAACGAGTGAGCATGCACAATGGTCGAATCGGAGCCATTCTTTCCTTTCCAACCAAAGGAAGTCCCAGACATATCAAAATGGGTTGGAAGGCTTACACTCGGGATATCCCCTTCCTGCGAACCATTGTTTTCGAAAAACAGAAAGATGCTGAGCTGGCTTTCTTTGAACCCTCGGAACCGAGTGTGGAATGGAATCTGGAACCAACGAAATCAGCAGAACCCATCAACCTGCAGAAAACTCCACCCCCTTTGCCGAAACTGCAATTTCCGATAGCCACCTTGCTAATCATGGTCATAGCCTTAATTCTGTTCATGTCGGCTTTTAAGGTTCCTCATTCTATCAAGAGAATCTCCCTCTATGGAACTGTCTGCATTCTCTTACTCGGGGCCTACCTGACCCGCACTATCTGGATCCATGAAGTCAAGAATCCCTGGATGGAGGCACTTGAAATCACAGAGTCGGAAGCCACGTCGATTTTTTCCTCTCTACATCGCAATGTCTATCGGTCCTTTGACTACCGTACGGAAGAGGCAATCTATGAAGCACTTTCCAGGAGCGTGGAAGGTGAATTACTGACCGATCTTTACCTGAAAATTCTGGAAGGTTTAAAGGTTCAGGAACAGGGTGGCGCCGTTTCCCGAGTAGATGAAGTGGAAATTCTGGAAAGCTCGATGTTACCGGCGACAGATCAAACCGAACCGAATGATCATCCCTTTTTCCGTTACGCCTGTAACTGGACCGTAAAAGGAACCGTGGAACATTGGGGACATATTCATACCCGGAAAAACCAATACCAAGCGGATTTTCTAGTGGAAGCCTCTCCGGACGGCTGGAAAATAAACGAGTTTCAGGTCCATGAAGAAAAACGGCTCGAAGCCGAAATCAGTCTTCGGCAATTCCGCTGAATATCAAACGTCTGTTTTCAATTTACGTAGAGAAAACCGGATGGGAACGATGAACATGAAATTCGGAAGCACCTTGTGTTTGGCTGCCCTATTGGCGGCTCAGAATCTTTCATCGGGTCAGGAGCACATTGACAATTTCCATGTCACGGTGGAAGCGGAAGAAGAGGTCTACAATTACGAGTCTGCCAACAACGGGTCAGGACCCATGTGGTGTCACGGTAATACAAGCATTGTGCGCGTTGGCGACGACGTCTTTGCCAGCGGCATCGAAGTCATTTCCGACGCGAAACCCTTGAACAATTGCCGGACATTTCTGCTCCATCGAACAAACAGCAGTTGGCGACGAATCTTTCTGGACAATGAGCGAACGAGAGAACCTTCCCCACTGGCGATGTTTAACGGAGGGCAGGTATTTCTATCGGTTAACCCAACTCTGGCATCTCCCGATGCATACAGCGGTCCTGCTCAACCAGGCATTCTGGAGTTCCAGTCCGACACGCCCAGTAAAGCTCCGCGTTCAGTTGAACCCGCCTGGGCAGAAAATCCGAAGTTCACGGAACACTCCTACCGAAGTTTCGTTACTGATGGAGAAAGCAATGAAATGATCCTGCTGCAAAACATCGGATACGCCCACGCAGAATGGAGTTTTCGCGATCGCAATACCAAGTGGTCTGCCCAGGGAAAATTGGTTTGGCCGTGGGGTGGAGAATACGAAAAACCCAAACCGATTCGTCTCTGTTATCCCGCAGTGGCCCTCAAAGACCGCCGGTTGTATTTCTGTGGTGAAGGAGATATCACCGAACCCAATGCTGCCTGGCGTGAACACAAACGAAAAGCCACGGGCCGAGAATGGGACTACGTTTTCAGACGACTGTTCTACACCTGGAGCGACGACATAACCACAGGCAAATTCAATGGTTGGCTTGAAATCGCCAATCGGGAAAAGACAGCCGGCCATCTCAGAATCTGCGATCTCTATGTCGCACCCCACGGTAATGTGTTTATTCTTTGGCACGAACGTGCGCTGGACAATCAGCTTCGCACGAAATTCTTTCCTGATGCCAAACAGCGTTACTCACTGAACTGCACCATCGTTCGTGACGGAAAAATCATCCAACGCACCACCTTGGGCGAGGCAGGTGACGGGCTCGGTGACAACATTCCCGGCCAAGGTCGATTTCAGGTCACTCCAGACAATCGGTTGTTCGTTATCTATCACCAGCGAGGAGTCAATGATCAAGGTCAGCCTATCTCTGAAAACCGGATTGTCGAATTGGATGAGAAGGGTCATCCGGATGAATCAATCACCATTCCGCTTGAACACCCCATCGGACATTTCTTCACGGCCACCGTGCGTGCCGGTTGCAAGCCCTCGAACATCGTGGACATCTTTGGATCCGTTGGAAAAACCATGCGTTATGCCCGCATCCGTATAAATTGAGCCCCATGATGTATCATCGCATCTCCCTCGTCCTGGAAGATATGTTGCTTCATGAGTTATATTAAGATCCAATGTTCTATTAGTAATGTTTCCACTATATGTTATCCAACTATACTATCTGAGAACAATATTATCCGCACTATATCTTTAGTATTTACAACAATATT
>DUCD01000175.1:0-6160 GCA_012959985.1 Verrucomicrobiales bacterium
GAAGCCCGTCCCCAGTTTCGGTGCCATCATACTGGGCAAAGTCCTGAGCGACGTAATCCAAGTGTCCGCAGAACCGTTTGTATTGAAGTTCTCCGGCACCGGCGTCCAGGATCCGATGACCTTCCGGCACACTGGCTAGAGTTTTTTCAAGCCATGTTTCGCGCGTCTTTTTGTTCTTTTCTCCGAATTTAATGCTCATGACTGATGGGGAGGGATTGGGGGGGGGGCTCTTGATTTTCTACTCGGTGAATCATGGATACCGGGAACTCCTGATGAACAGATTCGTTATTAATGTCGGTCAGAGAATCGGTATCAATCTGCTTGTTTTCCTCCCATTGCTTTAGCAGGAATTCCGCGTCCACCTGTCCGTGCAGGTTTTTGGTTTCGCTCTGGACTTTGTTGATAGGAAGGTTAACCAGACGACTTTTAGAAAAACAAATTCCACGGCGCATGCGGAATACGGGATTGGCGTTCTGGAGAGCGATTTCAAAAGTGTTCGGTTTCCGGAAATCGGTTGAATCTGCAATGATTCGGATTTCTTCAGGACAAAACAAGTGACCGTCCACTGACAAGGGATATCCCCAGTCCAGGTTGCCCTCTCCCCATTTCCATTCCAGCAAATCCTTCCCGCTATTTGGAAAGATACTGAATTTGGGTTGTTTCATCGGTTTCTGCTTGGTGTAGCAATAATTGACGTGTTTGCCGAGCCTTAGAGAAGGTACATAATGATGAGAATCCAGGTTGTCGAACACCGTAAAATCGACAGGGCGTGTCCAGATGATGTCGTCCACTAGAAAAAACACCCAACGGCTTTCAAGTTTGCCCAGCACTTCCAAAAGGTCCTTCCGAAAATCCGATTCTCTGATCCAGGTGATTGGGTGTTTACGGAAAAGGGTTTTCACCGTTTGGTAGGCTGTGTCATGCCGTGAATTCGAAGATGAGTAAATCACGGTTAAATGGGGTGGTGCGGGTATGAGAGCGAAATAGCTGGTCAACAGGGCATGCATTTGACATGCCCGATCCATTGAAAAAACGATGCCTGATGCTGTGCTGGAATAGGCTTGTTTTTCCCTTGGACGCAGCAATCTGGCGAAGAGGTCTTTCTGCAATACCAGTCTTTGAAAATCCTTGGAACGGGTACAGGATATGCCGAAGTTTTCAGTTAATCGGTTCAGGTTCCTGGCAACAAAGCGTCTCATTTGAACGCGCTTTTCAACCATGTGGTCAATTGTTCAAATAAAGATCTCTGGTGGATGGCTTTCGTGAATCTTGAATTGATGTAGAGCTGGTCTCCGGATGCTTTCTTGACCGTGTCTTTCATTTTTTTGAATTGACGGTCCTTCATGTAAGTTTCGATTTCGTTTTTAAGGGGTTGCCCCTGGTATAATTCGAGAGAACTTACCTCAAGCCAAATCAATCGTGTGGAATCCAGGAGATTTCCGGCCCCTTCCATCACGTCGATTTCCGCTCCCTGCACGTCCATATGGATCACATCGATTTCTTGAATTCCGCGTTCTTTACAGAATTCTACAATCGTCTTTTTCTCCACTTCAATCTTATCCTGGAATTTCAACCAGGGGCGGACTTCTTTTGTTTTCGCTGGTGGCAGTAATGAGCTGGATTTATTGCCGAAATCCCAATCCTCGGTTTGTTTTCCCGGAGGCGTCCCGCTTGAAACATAGAATACAGCTTTTCCCGATTGACTGCTCAATGCGTAAGGAAATGCCTCGATATTCAGGTCAGGAAATTTTTTCAGGCAGGCTGCGATTCGTTCCAGGTTCTTTGGCAGTGGTTCGAATGCATAAATAGAGGCATTGGGGAGAAGCTTTGCATATCGTATGGAATCTTCCCCTTCACAGCTTCCGATATCAAAAATGGTCAATGGATCATTGAGGTTGAATACCGTTTTCAATTCTTGTTCGATCGGACTGGGAGCGTCGCGAAAGGCGACGCGGTCATATTTGTTCTTTCCGCTCATGTCGGTCTCTGTCTCCAGCGGTCACGGTCCACAAAGATAGTATTAATATAAGTGTCCGCGTAGACCATGTAACCACAGGATTTCAGGCGCTCGATAATGTGTTCTTGCTTCTGTTCCTGATTATCTTCCGTGAAGGTCAGGGTCTCAATGCAAAAAACGGTAGGTCGACACTGATCGAAATCGAAGCCGTTCAATACCACTTCATCCATGCCTTCGACATCGATGGAAACAAAATCCGGAGGGGATTGGAAATGTTTATCCAGGATTTCGCGGATTGGCTCAACTGGAACCGAAACCACTTTTTCAATTTTATTCTTACCGAAGGAAGCCACCCTTTCTGCTTCTTCTTTAGAAAAAGTGCTGAGTGTGGTCCGGGACATGACGTAAAAATCCATCGCGCTTTCACGGGTTTCCCCAATGCCGATATTCAGGCAGGTGTCCCCTCGTCTAATGGATTTGAATCGACGGCTCAATTCAGGATTCGGCTCGATGCAGACTCCGCGATGGCCCGCCCGGTAAAGCCCAAAGGTATTGTTGAATTTGACTGGATCATGGGCGCCGATATCCAGATACCTCAGATCAGACCGTTTCATGGTCTTGAAAATAAACTGAATGAGCAAGTCCTCTCCACATTGAGAGTAGCTTTGTTTGCCCTTTTTTCTAAAAAACATGATTCGTTCTTCAACTTCTGCTTTCGAGTATAATCAATTCGCCGGGTTCCACCAATGGTATTCTTGTCGGTAACTGCTTACCGGTAAAGCTGTGGATGGTTTATCGAAATCTGATACGGTTGGGGATCTTTGAAAGGTCAGCCAATATCGCCGGACTCAGTCGAAAAAGTTACGGGAGGCTATTCCGCACCCTGGCAACCAACAGCGGCATGACAAACAAATCGCTTAAAGAAGAGGGACTGGTTTCCATCAAAGTACAGTGGGTTGAAATTCATTATCCGGCTATGGCCCGATAAGCATGAGGAACCGTCTAGTGCGGAGCCGCATGTTAGGTGGTGTGTGTGTGGGGGGGGGGAGGGGAAGTTAAATGCTTCCCCTTACCCGATTATGTGCTTACGGCTCACCAGCCCCCCATGGAATCAGCATCACCGTTGCATCCCAGAACGCATGAATATATATTGTAATCCAGAGTATCGAGAATTTTTGATAAATTGCAGCCCAAATCATCCCAATGATAAAACCGGCGACCAAGAACGGGAGAGGGAGAATTCCAAGAAAGAGAACGAACGAAAGTGTTGAGAGCACCATCGCTAGCCAAACCGGATGCCCCGCTCTTTTCAATGCCGTCATCATGTACCCGCGATAGATCAGTTCCTCGCAGAATCCTGCTGACAGTGCGATTGGGATGACGCCCCATCTTCCTAGCCCCCTCATTTGGGCGTACTGCCAACCGGCAAGCGGTTGCGATCCGAAGAATAAAATCAATCCGACGCAGTAGGCGGCAAGCAAGGCCATGAAAATCAGAAATCTAGGCAATACACGCCCTAGCCCGATCCCTCTCCCTCCGCCGAGGCTAAGTCTGGCCCAAACGAGAACGGAGCATGCGAAAGTCCAGTGAAGAATGAACGAAACGACCAAAGGTCAAGGAGTACAGCGAGCCAATGCGTAGGAGACGGGAACTGCGACCAAGGCAATCCATGCGATGGTTTTCTCGTTCAAAATGCGACTATCGTTATCGGACGACACAATTTTTGCACATAACGTCTGAGACCACCGATTCGCCCGCCATGAGCGAGGGTCGCCAATCCAAGAGGCTAGCGAACTATCAGTAACGGGTCAAAAACACAACGGGCGGGCGATTCGGGGCGTTGACTTGTTCGGTGTTGGCAGTTTACGCACAGTAGTTGGGATTGCCACTCAAGCACTCTTTTCTGGCCTCGTATTCAATGCTGTCACAATACGAAGTGGTAATCTGCCACGCGCACTCTGAATCCTTCTCGACCGCAGAAAGAAAGTATACGGCAATCAGCCTTCGGGTGATCGATGTAGGGAGTTTTACCAGTCTCCACTGAAGATAATGGATTCCGACATACAAACTGGTATTTAATTTTTTTCATGACAAGCTCGGGGCAATCCGGGCTTGATTTTTGTATATGGACAAAAGGAATTCGTTAGTGGATATACGCCCAAGCCAACCTAGGGGAATGCTAAAAACTCTTCTACTTCTTTGTAAAAATTAAATTTATGTTTTATTACGGTGGCTGTCGGAGAGGGTGCGAATCAAATCATGTACCCAAGAATTAGGCGGCAATTTCCGAATCCGATTTCCAATATGCTTCCCAGTCTCCATGGGCTCGTAGAACTCTCAGATTGAGCATCTTCTGGGCGTTTTCCATTTTCCACCACGCCTCCGGTATTTTTAAACGTTGCTGAATTACATGCCGATGGCTGCTTTCGATCATTCCCGACCCTATCGGCAACTCTTTTTCCAACGCATCCTCATAGTTAAACTGATCAGGGCGATTGTTTATGTAATCGTAGCACCGACGAACCGGAGCATCGGATCTGAGTGTGACCAACGCTTCAAGATGCTTTTCCAGTTCCTTCATCACCACTGCCCTTTGGTTTTCCTTCATACGTTTTCGTTGCGTTCGGACCCAGCTCTCGACGTTGTCGGGTCGACAAGTCGGAGCGGCTTCGGCCAAGTATTCGCACAGGTGAAAAAATCGATCAGGTAGTTGGCGCGTTCGTTGAAAACATGATCGAATTGATCCTTAATCCATGGCGCACCGTCGCCCACTCCGTGAATGGGCGTCTCCTCCGTTGCTCCGGCAATCAGTGTCAATCCGTGCAGCTCCAAGCCGGCTTCTTCGACACATGCCATCGTAGCGGCATACCCTCGAATCCCGTCCTTCTGTCGCTCAACTGCGCTCAAGCGTGCTTCCTTCCAGACAGTCTCCTTATGTTTTCGGCGATCCTTACAAGGTTCTTCGTCCTCTTCATTCTTCACAATTGGAATCATGCTTCCGTCCATTTCGCAGATCAGCGTCCCGCACGGCCCCTCCTCGATCGGCCTCTCCAATTCGGAGCATTGAATTCCATGCCTGTGCCCGGCCCGCACGATCGAACTCACAGGCATCTTGATGCCGTAATGTTCTTTAAGATTCCCGGCCGCTTTGGCATAAGAATGTTCACTTCCGAAATCGACCATCGCCCGCTGCAGAGGAACCGAACATTTACGGTGGCCGATCTGCGCTGCGGGACTGAACACACGCACATCGGCTTGGCCTCGCTTGCGATAAAAACTCTCCTCCATCTCAATCTCTCCAAGCTTCGAATACCACTTCAGGACTTTTTTTCACGAAACTCGAAATTCGCGGTTGCTTCGTTTTTACGAGCATCCTCCACTGCCTTGATCTCGCCGTTGATCGCCCACTGTTTCAGAGCTTCCTGCCCCAATCCCCGAATTTCCTCCATCAGCATCGTTTCGGCCTCTGCCGCCGTCGTGCAGCCGCTTCCTTCATACCGGCCCACTCGAAGAATCCGCTCGATCCGATCTTTTAAATACGGATGTTCGTTGAGAGTTTTCAAGAGTTCGAGGTCCAATTCATTCGTCTGTTTCTTCATGAACCCAGCTATTTATACTATTTTGTGGATTAGTACAAATTAGATTTTCTAATGTTGTTTGATTACGCAGCCTTAATTTTCAGGGCACATCATTTGAAACGCACCCTACGGTGGATGTCGGAGAAGCGCGTGAAATAAAAACAGAGCTTTTGGAGCTATCAGGTTTGCCTGAAAAACCGGGACAAAATTTAACTAGCCATCTTCCCGCGGCTTTGATTAAATTCAGCCTTTAAAGGCATTATGAAACAACTCTCCATTTCAACTTTTGCAGCGGCGGTTATGTTACTTTTCGGCGGGGTTAATGAGGTTAATGGGGATCCTTTGACATACAAGGTCGAGGGAGAAACAGTTTCCGTTGTTAAATGTGATAAAAATGCCTCTGGAGAGTTGGTGATTCGCTCTTCCTATGCGGAGAAACCGGTCACCAGCATTGGGCGGAGTGCCTTCAGTTCCTGCAGTAGGCTGACCAGCGTTAGAATCCCCGACAGCGTCACCAGCATTGGAGATCGTGCCTTCCGATACTGCAGTAGTCTGACGAGCGTGACGATTGGCAACAGCGTCACCAGCATTGAGGGGTGGACATTCGATTACTGCGGTAGTCTGA
>DUCD01000175.1:6331-7836 GCA_012959985.1 Verrucomicrobiales bacterium
CAGCATTGGGAGCAGGGCCTTCGAATACTGTGGTCTGACGAGTGTGATTATTGGCGACAGCGTCACCAGCATTGGATGGAATGCCTTCGTTTACTGCAGTAGTCTGGAGAGCATTACTTTTAGAGGTAATGCGCCTACACAACAGGGATTCTCCGGAGTATCAGACTTTGCCAAAGTATTTATTTGCCGGGGTGCAACCGGTTTTGGCGAAACGTTTGGAAAATTGCCCGTCATAATTCAGGAAAAAATTAAAACCTTCAGCAAATCCGTCTCTCCATTCTCCCTCAGCTTCGAAACCAAATCAGATTCAACCTACATAATTGAAGTCACGCATGACTTGAAACAATGGGGAGAGATTGGTGAAGTCCAAGGCACCGGAAGCTCAGTTAAGTTCACTGATCCCCGTTTACCCATTGTTCCTTTCGAGCGGAATTACTTTCGGGTGAAGTTGGTGGAGTAGCCGGAGCTTTATTTCTCCAAAAACTGCTCCATCAACTTTTCTCTCTTTAACAACTTTCGCCGATAGCTTTTGGAGATGGAAGCCGGAGCAATCTCACCATCAGGCACGGGCATTAAAACCATCCCGGCCGCTGCCCACGTTGCCGCTAAACTCGTAATGATTACTCGCCGAGATTCACCATCTTCATCTTTAAAAGTAATCTTGTGATGTTCCTCGAACCGTTTGTCTACGCCCACAACTGAATACCTCCGATCATCTATCCGAAGGGGCAAACCCCAAGCCATTTCGTATTTCAATTTTTCCACGAACCTTTTGAGCCCGTAGGAATTTGCTCTCCTAGGATCACCGAACGAACAGAGGACCTAGGAGTGACAGTCCGAAAACCGTCATGATCAAAACACATCAGCTTGTCACTCATTAGGTCCCTCGTCTTGTTCCATCGTTCCTTCCAAATCATTGGCGCTGTGTAATTTAATATACTCGATCCGCTCTTGAAGCGGGTCGCATACCTTACGAACAATCTTCTGATAATTTTGCTGGCTCCCCAACATGTGTTGATAAGGAGTTTTACGCAGTGGATCAAGGGAACGACCCCGTAAGGCTTCCTCAAGATTTCTAAACCAGACCGCGAATCTGGCCCTGCCGGTTGTGGAGGAACCATATGAGGCGTCCTCCCAGGCACGTGTTCTGCGCATCACAAGTGCCGGATTCTCCAATTCCGCCTGGCTTTTTTGGATCACGGCGAGGGCTTTCATACACTGCTGGGAGCTTAGGACGGGAATGGAAGACACGAAAGCTTGCAACACGAGGACTTCGCAGCTCACTTGCTGCAGCCAATCTATATATAGACCACCTCGACCGAGTTTTTGTGCAAACCGGTATGCTTTCAGATAAGCGTCGAACATTTCGCTGGTTCGACCATCGGCCTCAGCAATCTCCGCCCTGGCAATCATGCAATGGGTCAAGTGCTTTAGGTTGGCAAGATCTTGGTTCTTCCGTGCCACATAATTGGTTGAAGTCCGAATTACGACAACGCATTCCTTAC
>DUCD01000175.1:7928-8387 GCA_012959985.1 Verrucomicrobiales bacterium
GCTGAAACATCCATTTTCGCACGGCTTGGGCATCCGGCGTATCCGTAAATCGCCTGGAAGACGGCGACTCACCGCGAAAGAACTCGGCTGCTTTCAGAAACTCGTCGTAGCCGTTCGATGAGGGCACCGAAAATGAATGGGGTTCTACCGGAGCAAGCAGGAACAGGATCAAAGCTGTCGCCAAGACGAGAGCACTGCACAAAAATAATAGGCGCTTCCTGGTTTCAATGCTCAAAGGCTGGCTCATCATATAACACCCAAGATTACTCAAGCCTGACCGGGAGGCGAGCTTCGAATGCTGACTTCTATCAATTTCCCTCTACTTTTCTGTGATTTATCCTGTTGAGGCAAACTTTAAGCCGTTTCGTAATCTTCTACTACGTCAAATCACCATTCTCTTTTCAAGTCTCCCTATTCCTTCCATTAGTTGATCCACTACTTTAGATTTCTGTAAGGAAG
>DUCD01000175.1:8397-9660 GCA_012959985.1 Verrucomicrobiales bacterium
GCGGGTCAGGGCTTGGGTGCACCACCTTGTTCGATTCCATTCTTGGGTCTAGTCATCAACTCTGTCCGCTTAAACGCAAACTTCTCGTAGAGTCCATGTGCATCCTTAGTTCCAAGTTCGCAGCTAGTTTGTTCTAGGATTGGATGAGATACGATGCATTCCATCAGCCATTTTCCTAACCCATTTTTCTGAAATTCTTGAATCACAAAAACATCGCCTAGCCACGAGTGCGCAATTCTATCCGTAACAGTTCGAGCGAATCCAATCTGCCGAGATCCCTGGAATACCCCAAAGCAAATAGATGTCTCTAGCGTTGCTTTAATTTCTTCTCTGCTTCTGTCTGCTGCCCAATATGACGTCTTCAGGAAACCATGAATTACATCAAGATCGAGGTGACTCTTGTCTGTCGAGATCGTAAAGCTGTCTTTAGTCCATTCCATTTATCCATCAAACGCACAATTTGACCTAGCCAACCATGGCGTTTGGACCTAGTCGAGCGGGGATAAAATGGTGCGAAACATCATCCCTGCGAAGACCTATCGTAACGGCTGATCGGCTTCGATCCAACGCTTTGTTTTGCCTCGTAGGTTTATTCGATTTCTCCAACATCGATGAGTGCACGCAAACGATTCAAATCTGCATCGGCAGGTTGAACGAAATGTAGATCTTCGCTGATTCCAGTTCGCGTATCAACGAATCCGATTACAAATTCGCTAGGAAATTCAAAAGAGAGCATCGCCAAGAATTGGCCTGCTGCAATAATGTCTGAATGCCATCCGGGTATTTCATTTCCAGATTCGGGCAATGTAATGCTAAATCCCAGTTCCCAATCGGGGAGATCGCCCGGTTGCCGTGATGTGTCATCAGTGCACCGCCTTGTTGGGCTGAGCGACTGCCTGCCACTCATTTATTTTTCTTGGCTGTTTTCTGTTCCGCATGGTTTGTTTCAGGAAGATGTGGGGTGAGTTGATCGATAATCTTTTGGTGTTTTGAAGATATGTTTCCGGCGGCGAGGTTGTTCCACTCGTTGGGGTCTTTTTTCATGTCGTACAATTCTTCTGAGCCATCATAATAGCGAGTGTATCTGTATCGTTCGGTTCGTAAGGCGTGGTTATTATAGCCATGCGTTATTAATGCTGGGTGCGGCCATTTCGCTTTGGCATTTTTCAGCAGTGGTAATAAAGATCTACCGTCAACAGTTTCATTGGCGGGTAGGCCGCAAAGTTCCGCAAGAGGAGGGTAGATGGAAAGAAGTTCGGCGGG
>DUCD01000175.1:9708-19483 GCA_012959985.1 Verrucomicrobiales bacterium
TCGGCGGGTTTACTTACCGTCTGCCCATTGGGTAGCCCCGGCGCATCGATGATGAGCGGTACGTGCGTTGATCTTTCCCAGAGTGAAAATTTAACCCAGCGCAGTTTTTCGCCGAGATGATAGCCGTGATCGGAATACAGCACGACAATGGTATTTTCAGCGTGTGGCGATTTATCGAGGGCGTTCAGAAGACGTCCTACTTGTTCATCGGTCCATTGTATGCATGCAAGGTAGGCCTGGACAGCAGGCTTCCATGCGTCGTTTTCGACAAACCATTCATGTGTTGGCGGAGAGCTTACGTGGCTTATCTCAAAGGCAACTGGGGGAATATCATCACGGTCATTTTGTTTCACTGGTGGTAATGTGGTTTGTTCCAGTGGGTGGTCTTTAAATATTCGAGTGGGTGCATAAGTGGGAACATGCGGACGGTAAAAGCCAACAGCTAAAAAGAACGGTTTATCATAATTCTTCTCAAGTTGCTCGATGGCCCACGTTGCATCAATGTGATCGGGAAATAGTGTTTCATCGTAATCCTGTGGCCCAAAATCCCAAAGTTTCGCTACGCCTTTCGGCATGTCTGTACGGATTCGCTTGTCGGTTTTGAACCGTTGCCCCGGCCGCGGCCCGACGAGATCGAAGTCTCCTTTCGGTAATCCGGAACCGTGATAAAGTTTACCCGTTGTAGCCGTATGATAGCCATGCTCCGCAAACCAGCGTGGAAGAGTAGTGTGCTTGTCCATTTCGGAAATAGTCCACGGCCTGGGAGAGTTCATGTAAACTCCGGTATTGGATGGCCTCAGGCCGTACATGATGGACGTACGAGACGGATTGCAGATAGGTGCCTGACAATGAGCATTCGCAAAAAGAGTTCCCCGCTGCGCAAGACGATCGATGTTGGGAGTATGTGTCCCCGGATGGCCAGCTAGACAGCCGACCCAGTCGTTCATGTCGTCAATTGCGATGAGTAGCACATTCGGTTGCTTTGCCGTTAGGCTAGTGACTAGCAAAGTGAAAAAAAGGAGTAGTGATCGTAGAGATTTCATTTTGTGCACAACGTTAAAAAGAGCTAATCTGTGGAGCTGACTGCTTTGTGAGTCGTTTCCCGTTCATTTGGATGTAGATGCTTCGGCATACTTCAATTGCCTCGTCGGTGTATTCCCGAGCACGACCGTTCAGATTCGGCTCTCCCCCTCATTGATCACGTACTGTGCTCTGCTGAGGTCAACCCAATGTTGCTGTATCCGGGGCATCCGAGAGTAGATTTCTTCGATTGAATCAGTCATTTATTGGTTCGTATGTCAAGTTGATCTGCTCGGATGGAGCGACAGCGGAATCCGAGTTAGGTCGAGCGCATGGTTGTTTGTTTTCCTGGGAATAACAGGCTATTGTGGCATTTCAGACAATCACCGAAAAAACGGGTAGGACTGAATCCAGTGAAACCCTCTGCTAAGCAGGAGGAACTTGGACTCGTCGACCCGGCTCAATTGAACATCAATCGAGTCGCTTCCCCACTGGCCGCGGAGATCGAGCAGGTCTTCGCCCGGTCGCGAGAATTCAAGCATCAGCCCCGCGTCCGCGTCGGCCTCAATTGCTTCCTCAAAGCGTTGTTCTATCAGACGGGGATTGTAAGCCAACCTTGTTGCGCCTGCAGTTGTTACCGTAGCATCGGGATTAGCAAGGAACGTGACGGCTCCATTCGCGCTGTCCACACTCGTGAGATAGTCGAGGACTCTGTCGTTCATGAGGCGAATGCTCGCCATTCCAGACCGCTCGATGATTACCGTTCGCCATCGCTTCTCATCGGTCAGCAATGGAGGCAAGAGGTCTCCGTTGGATGTGAACGTCGCGACGTTATAGATGCCATGGAGCTCCACTGGCGTTCTACGGTACGCTTGACCACGTCCATTAACCATGCCTAAAAGCCTGAATGCGATGGTGATCGTCAGGCAGGTCATTCCGACGCGAAACGCAATACGGTTTGTTTTCGGCCGCCGAAAAAGCGGGGGGAACTCTACCGGCTCGCACGGTCGATTGAAAACGAGCACGTTGCCCAACCGTCGGAGGTGGGGCGCAAGCAGGACAAGCGTCAGCGTCAGAAGGCTCATCGACCACAATTTAACGGACACGTCGTAACTAAGATTCAGCACGACAACATGGATTAGTGCGCCAAATGATATGAGCGCTCCCAACGCCGTGGTGTGACGATTGAAAAGCATGAAACCACCAATCAACTCGACAGCTCCAGTGAACATAGAATACAAGCCCGAAGATCCCATGAGTATCCAGAGCAACGAGGTCGGTGAAGAGTCGCCATACGGCTGCACCAACTTAGCAAGGTGCGGTGGAAGCATCTGGAGATGAAAGACCTTGGCCAAGCCATAGTAGACCATAGCAAGCCCCAACGCATAGCGCAAGATGACCTGAAGCCACTCGTGGAGCTTGACGTAGTTATTACGCCGTCTATCGACGGCGCTCCAAATCAGGGTGACAGCCACTGAAATAATTCCACAACAAGTTAATTGTATCCAGTGACCAAGACCGTCGCCGTCAGAGGAAACTGTAGGCGGAGGCACATGCAATATGTGACTGGCTACCCACGGCACCAAAGCTTCCCATATTACCTGACTGACGGCTGCGACAGGCATCGAAAACGGGGCGAAGAAACCGGCAAAACTCCCTAGAAAGAGAAGCACGAAGGCAAAAACAAATCGAAAACCTATCCGATACGCCCTCGGCCATATTATCGATTGCGACGGCGTGAGTTCCTGCTGTACAGTTGCGGGACTCTCCTTTCTACTGCTGAATATCTTTTCTTTCATACGATCCCCGTTGGGGTCAATTCTGCTAATTTCAAGAAGGACTACCTTACCCGCTTGTTTTCAAACAAAACCTTATCTCATTCACGATTGAGTGACACTCTGTGTGGGACGCAAGTCCCAATGTCTTGTGTGGACTCGATGGTTCGGCTCGATTTTGAGAGCATTTCCGAATAGAGAAGAGAAGTTGCGGGCATTGAATCTCCAAAGGGGCATCACGGATATATCAAGCACCATCCTTTCTTAGCCGAACGTCAAGTCAAGTGATGTGCCCGGCATGGAACTGCCAGGCGTGGATATGAATTCTCTCAATCGTTTGGTTCTGAGATTGGGTCATTCTGTTTAGAACTCGGCGGCGGGCTTTCTTCTGCCCTGTCCGGTCTCAGGACCTCTCACACGTCTCGTCATATTTCATGGTTAAGGTCCGCTTGCGCTATAGTTGATCGGTTTTCCATCTTTTACCAATCCCGCTTTTCGAACACCACTCCCGACATGCCCCTCATCACCGAGCTCCCGGGCAAACGAATGCGACAGAGCTTTCAAGCGGTCCGAGACTTCGGGATGTTGTTTTGCGAGGTTGTTGATTTCTCCCGGATCGGCATTCAGGTTATAGAGAGCGCCTTGGGGAATCTCGAGATATTCATCGCTGCCCACCCGTAGAAATCTAGTGGGTTTCGGATAATACTTCCAGTGGGCTTCTCGCACGGCATGGAGCAATATTTCATTATTTTCGCGATACTGGTCTTCCGCGTTGAAGTAGCCGTAGAAGGCAAAGGTATTTCTGGGCGAAGACTGTGGTAATTCCTGGCGAAAAAGACTGCTGACATCGATGCCATCGATGGGAACCCTGGCTTTGAATGCCTCACCGGCCAGCGAGGCAAACGTGGGCAACAAGTCGATCACAGAAGCCATCAAGTCAGTCGTGCTTCCAGCCTTAATTGTCTTCGGCCACCAGACGATGGTGGGGGCTCGGAAGCCTCCTTCCGCAGCTGTTGCCTTGCCTCCACTGAAGGGCGCATTTGACGCATTCCTGACCCTCATCTTCTTAAAATGGCCACCTCCGTTGTCCGAAGTGAATAAAACCAAAGTGCGTTCATCCATTCCTAGCTCGACCAGACGATGGAGAATCTGGCCCACCGACCAGTCAATTTCGGCCACCGTATCGGCGTAGAGCCCCCTGCCGGTTTTGTTTAAAAATGCCGGACTCGCTGCATGGGGACCATGCACCATGTTGTGGGGAAGATAGATAAAGAAGGGCTGCTCCGCGTTTCGCTGGATAAAGTCGAGGGCGTATTCGGTGTAGCGCTTTGTTAGACCTCCGAAGTCTTCACGATCCAGTTCTTCGATCACCGTTTCATTTTTCACCATGGGTGGAGGCAATAGATAAGGCTTGGCACCTCGGCCCATGTCGTGTCCGTTGGGAATGCCGAAGAACTCGTCAAACCCCTGCTGGGTGGGCAGGAAAGGTGGCTGGTCTCCAAGATGCCATTTCCCGATGCAGGCCGTGGCGTAACCCCGATCTTTCAGCACTTGAGCAATGGTGATCTCTTCGGGATTAAGGCCCTTGGGATCTCCAGGCCACAGCACGCTGGCGTGAGGTAAAGGCGGGCGCGTTTGGTTATATAGCATGTCCACCCGAACAGGATAACAACCCGTCATGATAGCCGCTCGCGATGGTGTGCAGACACTGGATGCAACATAGAAGTTAGTGAACTTTCGGCCCTCTGAGGCCATTCGATCCAGATGGGGCGTGTAATTTATTCTTGGACTAAAAGGGCCGATATCTCCGTAACCAAGATCGTCAATAAAGATGATAATAAGATTTGGTTTCACTGCATTACTCGTCATTGTTGATTTTGCTGCGCGCGGCCTGCTATCAGCAAAGACAGATAGAGATGCCGTTAGTAATAAGACTATACATCCAATCAACTGAAAACTTGATGCGATTTTAGACCGATAATCCATAGTGGTATTACGAGTTAGCATAGGTAATTTATTTGCCTAACGCCCAATTAACGGGCTAAATAATAGTTGGCCATACTTGTGAACGGAGTGAAGGCGGCCCACTGCTTCGTGTCCCGTTGAATTGCTAGTTATACCTTTGCTGACTCTGATTCCCACTTTGTCATTTCTTCATTTATAAAGTGGTTAACTAAATCACGGTACATTTTTTCTATGGCATCAGGGCTCAAACCTTCAGTAGCAGCCCAAATCCTTCGTTGCTCAAGCATAGACTTAAAACGCTCAGGTGCTCGAACAGATGTTTCAGTGGTTTTAAACTTTGATGCTGCTTTCACATACTCAAAACGTTTACCTAAAATAGCGATAATATCTCGATCCATAGTATCGATTTCACCCCTTATATCATCCATGTCGGAGCAATTATGAGGCTCAATTTTGTTTTGATATTTCATAGTATTCCATAACCCCGATAAAAACGTATAGCGTTATAGATAAGGCACGGATAGGAGACTGTCAAATACCCGAGGCCTTTCCGCGTAAGAGTGAGATAATACTGTTGCCTTCATCGCTTTGTTCTACCTTTTGAGTTTCTTTTGCATACTTAGGATCTCGATCGATTCGAGAGAGACCAATGATAATCATTGGGGCACCGACCTACGATCCTTGGGCTTTGGCAGGTAGTCAACAAATTCTCCATCTTTCTTTCGAATCTCGTCCGCAGCCTTCTTGCGGAGCTTTTTGAGTAGAGAATTGTATTCTGGATTAACTGCGAGATTATTAAATTCCTGGGCATCTTTATCGAGGTCGTACAGTTCTTCGATGGTATCCTTTTGCATATGCCGAATATATTTGTATTTGCCATCACGCATCATTAGGTAGGCGGGCGTTGTATTCTTCCCGACAAAGATGCCCTGCTTAATTGCTTCCAGGAAATTGTCGCCATAGAGGCGTGCGGTATGGGTGAGCAGCATCGGCGACTTCAGTTTTGTGGAAGGATCACTCAAGAGAGGCGTCATGTCACGGCCATGGATCTCCATAACTGGTTTAATACCGGCAATCGAGTGGAACGTTTGTACAATATCGACGCCATTGACAGGTTCGGCACATACTTGTTGTGGTTTAATGCGGCCAGGTTGAGAAAAGATTAACGGAGCGGCGATATTGGCATCATACGCCATCCATTTCGCACTGCAACCGTGTTGACCCCAGGCAAACCCTTGGTCAGATGTGTAAACCACAAGGGTATTTTCTAACTGCCCACTTTTCTTGAGTGCTTCAATAAGTTTGCCAACGCCTTCATCCAGTGCCCCAACCGCGCGGTTATATTTTTTGACCTTCTTGTCGAACTCCTTGGGTTTACCATTTTCATCCTTTTTCCATTTAGTGTAGTTCACGAGGTGTTTCGGTTTGCTTGGGCGTGGCCCAAAAATATCGGAGGGGACTTCTGTGGCAGGGGCTTCTGCATACAGATCTTCATGTCGGTCTGCTTCAGTATACGGACCGTGCACACCGCCGTAACATAACCAGAGGAACCACGGTTTTTTATCTGCCTTTGATTTATTTAAGATATAGTCTACGGCTAGATCGGTATACCGATCTGTACTGTAACCGCCAAGGGCCACCCGTTCTCCGCCATTGTACCGCACTTGCGTGTTGTAGTAATAGGCGCTCCCATTTTTCTTTCCCATTCGGTCCCAGATCACCGAATGGTCCCAGTCGCGACCATGGCCGACGTCTTCACCGAGGTGCCATTTTCCGATACAAGCTGTCCTATATCCGTTCTTCCTGAAGTTGGCTGGCCAAAAGGGCTGGATCTTTGAGTCATAGTCGCAGCTTGGATAGTTGGTGATATCAAAACTCTTGATCGCATGTTGCAATCGCCCGGTCAGCATCATCGACCGGGACATTTGGCATGATGCTCCTGTGTAGCAGGTGCGGAAGCGCATGCCTGATTCAGCCAGAGCATCAATGTTTGGCGTTTTTACCCACTCATGGGCTTCTTCATACGCACTGACTGAACGGCGTGACTGGTCATCGGTGAAGATGTAGAGAATATTGGGAGCATTCAATTCGGCTGCAGGGGGTCCCGCATACATATTATGTGGGATTGTCGTTACGGCTGCAGACGTCACAGCAAATGTCAAAATCTTAGCCCGCTTGAATAGTGTGTTCATCATTTTCTCTTCCGTTGAATCGTTTTCGTTGTAGAACGTTATAGGTGAGCTGCGAGGGTAGCCGTTCGCTCTACCGACTTGTTCGCCTTCGCTTCCACCGTAGACTTGATGTGATCTAAGACCCTTTTGTGGATCATGTGTATCATCTCATCTCCGATCATTCCCCAATAGGCTTCAGGCTTCATGACGGTGTGATACCAGGTAGTTCCAGTTAATTCTATTTTGCCATTCCCGAGGTCATTAAGAAGGAACTCCCCTTTATGGGATATGACTGCCCAGTCGAGGTGAGGAGGGTGAATATCGCTATAAGGAGATAGTTCTGTCATCGGGATAGGCTGCTCGGCAACATCAAAGGCGAGCTTTTTATTCTTATTCCAGTGAGTGATGGGTTCGACAAAAGCGCCAGTAGAAAAATTACAATATCTTATAGCTCCGACACCTGTGCCATCGATTCTGGCGTGTGTTGGGTAAGCAATGCCCAAGCGGAAAAGCAGTTCGGTGGGTTCGGGAATTGGCGAGAATTGGATGACTTCATGCCATACATCATTTATGTCTCCACTGATAACCACCTTCGTAACTGATGTCCTCTCGTGAATCTGAGGTTCTTGTACGGATTCAAAACCCATGAAGAGTGGGCCGAACATGCAAATTACTAGAGATGCTACATCACTAACATGCTTTCGAGTAATAGTTCTAGAGATGGCATAGCCGATAAGTCCGCCAACGTGGAACAGAGGTAATACTATTGGCGCTGCTATAAGTAGACAGATGAATCCTTCAAGCCCGACGACAATGAATCCGCATAGTGCGATACATCCTGATATCATAGACACTATCAGCGACTCGCCCAGTCGTCTTTTTCCCGCACGATTATATATCAATACGGAAATAATTCCACCGATAATAGGTGTGACGATGAAGATACCTTGTGAATATACCTCAAAAATATTCGATGATAGATAGGCTAAGGCTGTCAGCGCTATCGAGGTAACTATTACAGAAGCAAGTGCAGGTAAGAATTTATCTTTCATATGCGTCGTAATGTGATTTCGCCTCCGTCCGAGTCATCAGGCTCTGACTCATCCAGTCCCTCAACAATCCACGAGCATGTCTTCAGGGTTTGTGCGACTTGAATCATCGTGTCCAACGCATACATCCAAGCTGCGAGGAATTGCGCTGGCTGCGCATCATGACGCGTTCTCTGGAGTTCCGTGAAGGCTGCATTGCGGTGAGATTGGATGCTGGTACGAAGAACAATGCACTGCTCAATCACTGTCCTCGAATCATCGGTGCCGGCAGAATTGGTGAGCCGAACGAGCCAGCTACTAGAAGATTTCGGCAGGGGACAAAGTCTCGCCGCAACATCGAGCAACTGCGCCCAATCCGGCAGTAACTCTCCTTCAAAACGAATCGCCTTCAGATTCTCGTGAGACTTTGGATTCATACTGGCTAACGTTTAAGTGGAGGTGCAGCGAGCATAGATAAATATCGAAATGGAACAATGATATTCGTGCATCAGTGAACTAGGATCATCGCCGTGCAGCTGGCTGCTCGCTGTCACCTCCCACGACTTGCTATACTTCATTGGAGTAGGCGATTCAGGTTAATCTCTGAACTTTTTAATTATGTTCGCACTCCCGATTCCAAGGGCGGCAGCTATTGCTACGACAACCGCTAAGACTAAGAAAACCAGGCCGATAGGTGGATAAACCAGTGTGGCGATAAGCAATAGGATCAGCCACTTTATAGCATGCAGATGGAGCTCTATTCGTGCAAGTGTGGTGGCTTTGAAATCTTCTCTAGGTTCATTCATGATTTTGGGTATAACTATTTAATTATACCGCTGATTCGCGTCATAAGCAGGATAAGAACGGGGACTTTAGCAGCGTGAATGCGCGGTTTTTGTCGGAATTCGTTGCTGATCTTGAGCATTTTCCTTCTTGATTACGGGTAATATGTCGAGATGCATTCATAAAGTCAATCTCCTTGGGGTTGTTCTGGAATGTGTTATCGTTGAAAGGATTACAGTTCATTTCTTAAGTTCGATCAGGGAATTGAGGCTCGACATCATATCCTTGAGGATGCGTATCAGCGTACAATCGCCAAGTCGGCTCGTCGTTCAGGGATCGACAAACGGGTGACACCGCATGTGCTCCGCCATTCTTTTTTGACGCATCTACTGGAGAGCGGAATCGACATTCGAACGGTTCAGGAATTATTGGGTCACAAGAGTGTCGAGACCACGCAGATTTACACGCATGTGATGACTAGTCCCGGATTAGGAGTAAGGAGTCCCTTAGATCTTTAAATATCAATGCCAAAGCTCTGAATTTGTTCATTCAGACATTAGGAAATCAGTGCCGGGAGGTTGAGCGGGAAACGGGGAGTGTTTTGGTCTGGAACGTGAAAGGATTGAGAACTGGGCGTATGCACGGCGGCTTTACAGCATGACCGATCAATACAAGACCACGGCGGATCCATCCCATTGTTCAGGATTTAGGAGTTGCTCTTGTGAAAATGGAAAGCTAAAACCCCAACTCAGGAAGATCGGTGAAATAGAGACTTGGCTGGGTAAACATTTGGACACCTCTTTTTATGTCACTATGAAGATGACGTGCGGGTGGCGTGAGCACTGCTTTCCGGTAGCGGATTAAGTTTTTTATGAAGTTTGCATTCATTCTCTATGAGTATTTTCCGTTCGGCGGATTGCAGAACGATTGCTTAACCATTGCGAAATGTTGCGTGGAGAGGGGGCATGATGTGACGATTTTCACCCGCTCATGGGAGGGGCCGCATCCTGATTTTCTGGTGGTCGTCCCTTTG
>DUCD01000175.1:19530-28050 GCA_012959985.1 Verrucomicrobiales bacterium
TTGGGATTCCGGGGAATTGGGAACATCAGGCGAAATGTCAATTTCCACCGTACATTGCAGCCCTTGCTTACCGAGAGTAATTTCGATGTGAAAGTTGGCTTTAACCGCATGCCGGGATTGGACATTTATTATGCCGCAGATGCCTGTTACCAAGCAAAGACCGAGAGATTGAAGGGATCCTGGTTTCGGTGGACCCGACGATTTCGACACTACCGAGATTGGGAAGAGGCTATATTCAGGAAAGGCGCTTCCACCCATATTCTTCTGATAACTCCTCATGAGGTGCCGGACTACAACCGTTTTTACCAGACAGAGGAGGCAAGGCTCCATGTTCTGCCTCCGGGAATTCAACGTCGGGAATTTTCAGAATCTCTCAAAAGAGATGCCTTGGTTCGTGTCAGAAAGGAATTGTCTATTGCTGAGGGTAAAAACATTCTGCTTTTTGTCGGACGTGGATTCCGTACCAAAGGCTTGGATCGTGCGATTCGTGGTATGGCTTCTCTACCGCAGCAACTCAGATTGAATTCGACCTTGGTGGTATTGGGAGAGTCTAAGCCCGGTAGGTTTAAGGTGTTGGCAAATCGTCTTGAAGTTGATGATCGGGTTTTGTTTCTGGGGGGGCGGAAGGATGTCTATGATTTTATGTTGGCTGCAGACATGCTGGTACATCCTGCATACAGTGAAAACACGGGGACAGTCCTTCTGGAAGCTCTCACCGCCGGGCTGCCGGTGCTCACGACCGATACCTGTGGTTTTTCGGTACACATTAATCAGGCTGAGGCTGGATTCGTGATTCCCTCGCCATTCGATCAGAACTATTATAATCAACAGCTTGCCCGTATGATTGAACAAAAGAGCAGTAGTAGTTGGCAGGCAAACGGCTTGAAGTATACCGCATCACAGGAATTGTATGACCGGGATGCGCACGCGGTTGAATTCATTGAAAAGATTGCCCGAACAAAATGAACCTTTCTCGAACGGTGATTCTTTGATTGAGATTGATGAACAGTTGACACCTTTTTTGCCGGCCGAAAAACGGTTCGATTACCTGCTTTCCCTTTCCGGTGAGATCTTTCGGCAAGTAAAAAATCGACGGACGCTTAAAGTTCGAATCGGCCCCGATCCCTTTTTCATAAAAATACACCTCGGCTGTGGTTGGGGAGAAATTTTTAAGAATCTGTTTCGGTTTCAGCGTCCAGTCGTCAGTGCCTCCAATGAATGGCTTGCCGCGGAGCAGTTGAGAAAATTGGGTGTTTCGGTTCCCCGGATTTTTGGGAAAGGGCAACGTGGACGCAACCCGGCTGCCCTTGAATCATTTGTTCTAATGGAATCATTGGAAGGCATGATCTCTCTTGAAGATTTGGTGACACAACTGCCTTCAGGGAAAAAGGGTATTCAACTGAAGCGTCAATTAATACGTTCCATAGCTGTGATTGCGAAGCTTGTTCATGAAAACGGTATGAACCACCGGGACTTCTATCTCTGTCATTTTCTGGTCCGGGATAGGGATTGGTCTCGATGGAAAGACGGAGAATCTCTAGAGCTTTACCTGATCGATTTACATCGGGTTCAGATCCGGACAACCGTTCCGACTCGCTGGCTGATCAAAGATCTTGGAGGGCTTTTGTTTTCGGCGTTTGACTGCGGTCTGACGAGTTCAGACCTCATCCGGTTTTTGAGGATTTATCAACCGGGTTATCAACAGATCTTACGGGAGAAGAACGGCATTTGGAGAAAGGTCTTTAAGACGGGCCGAACTCTCTACCAAGGATATCATCGAAGACCAGTCCCGGGTTTGTCGCTTTCAAAATAATCCTGAAATTTGCTTCGATTCTTCACTCGGTTGACCCGCTTTCGGATCTGAATAAGAATTCGACGGGCTGCCTGCCTTGATCCGGTATACGCGATCAGGAATTCCAGTCGCCTGGACATGGAGAGGTATCGCAGTGGAATCGATAGATTCAAGGCAGCCAGATCCCTGGCCCTGCGACGGTCCGACATCAGCCAGAGCTGATCGAGACGAGCCATATCGATCAAAGTGAAGCGTGGTTCCGATTTTATTTTCTCAATGAATATATGACGGGCGAAAAGGTCCGGCGTTGCAAGATTAGCGGAATGCATTTTCCGGATGAGGGAAGCCAGGGATTTTCCGATGTACCGGATTTCTTGTTGGGTTGGGTTGCCTTCCGCCCATTCATCCAAGGATTGATCTCCCTCTGCCTGTCGAGATAGGATAAAAGAAAACCTTTCCCACAGGGGGCCACAATCTTCGCCATAAGCCACCACTTCGGCAGTGTGAATTCCAGCTTCAGCAAGTTTTCGGGTGTTTTGGTATTCAATTCGGGATTCCGACCAGACGCTTCGGTTCCTCCACAATGAGTTCAGCCCGTTTTTGCGGTAAGCTTTGAAATTTCTTTTCAGGAAAAAAACCAAAGTGGCGCCCTCGTTGTCCGTTGGAATTTCAAGCTTCAGAATGTCACGGTGGCCGCGATGGTTTTTCACCAACGTGCCTTCAAATTTCCGGACTGAGGTCAGGTCCTTCAGTCCCAGGCTGGAAAGTTCCCTCTCATAATTTAAAACTACGAAATCCGTCTGCATGAGCTGAAAACCGACACTTACACAGTCCGGTCAGTTTGCCAAGGATTGCGGCGAAAGAGAATCCATCAATGGAAGGGATCGTTGTCTTTCCATTCAGTTAAGGAATCAGGCACCCCTGAAGCTGGGGGCGTCGACCCCGGATCATTGAAATCGGCATTCATTTCTTCCATATTCGGGCCTCGGCGCGGCCAGCTTCAGGGATGACGGTGTCAACAAACCTGTGGAAAATCCTTAACCGAATGGCAGTTGGGCGTGTTGTCCCAGCGCGCCAAAAGGTAATTGGTTGATGAGTAAACGACACGCTGCAAGGTGCCTTTGCCCGAGTGATTTTCATTCGTATTCAGAATCCTTTCCTTCGTTTGACAGGAATCCGATTCAACCGGTAGGGTTTCCGGGATGATCCGCATCGAGAAATTTGGATTTAAATGGGAAATGCAGGAAGGATTTGAACCCCTATTGATGGAAATGTGGAATCAGTCGGGGGAGGTCATCAAGAAGTCCGCCGCAAAATCGGTTATTCGGTGGCGAGTTGGCGAACAGGATTATTATATAAAAAAATACCATCTGGATGCGATTCCCGGACGATCGCTGAAATATTATTTCAAGCCGTCCAATGCTGCCAGGGAATGGACTCTGGCCCAGGAACTTGAAGAACTGAAGGTGCCCTTTGTTCGCCATGAAGCCTTCGGGGAACGGTGGTCGCTTTCTGGTCTTCAGGAATCGGTCATTGTGACTCGGGGTTTCTCAGGTAAGCCGCTGAATGAGATTGAAGGCTGGAATGCCGCTTCCTTAAGGAAATTCATTGATACCCTTCATGGTAAGGGATTGCTTCAGCGCGACCTGCATCCAGCTAATATCCTGTACGACCCTACTGAAGATCGGTTTAACTTGGTCGATCTGGATGGAATCGAAATCCAACCCACCCTTTCAGAGGAAGAGAAAAGAAACAACTTAGCTTACTTGAGAATGTTCGTACCTATCCCGGTGTTTGAGGACATCCAGATTCGAAGCCGTGAATTGAGTCGGACGGTATATTCCAAGCGCTCCAAAAGGTGTCTGAAGGAAAACCGCGAATTTTCACAGAAAAAGATCAATGGGATTTATTGGAATATTCGTAAGCCTTTCTTGAATGAGGAATTGAGATCGATTCTTAAAAACCCGAATCGAGTTCTGGATCGTGAAGCAAGGATTCTGAAACCGGGACGCAGTAGCACAGTTGGAGCCGTCGGGAGATTTGTCATCAAACGCTATCATCTTCGTCGACCTTCCCGTTTTATCAAAAACTTATTTCGGTCGAGTCGTGCCCGTAGATCCTATCGGAAAGCCTACCACCTTGAACTTCGGGGTATCCCGACGGCAAGGGCGATGGCTTGCGGGGATCATCGAATTGGACGAGTATTGTTCAGGAGTTTTTTCATCATGGAGGAAATTCCCGGAGCTCACCCACTTTCTGATGCCTCAGTCGACTTGGAGGATAAAGCCCTACAGTTTGGAGAGTTGCTTGGTCGACTCCACGATGGAGGTTTCATTCACCGTGATTTGAAGCTACCCAATCTATTGTTCGATGATAAAGAAAAGCTTCATTTGATCGATCTGGAAGGCTTGGAGTTTGTCGGGAAGGTTTCCGCCGCCCAAGCTGCTTCCAACTTAAAACGTCTGGACCGAGATGTTTCTGTTTTGAAAACAATTGAAACAAGGCATCGATTCCTGTTTTTCCGCAGATATTTCCAAAAACGTGGGATCAAACCGAGCTCTTTTAGATCGGCCGATCGGTAGGGAGTGGTGTCCCCAGCGCGCCGCTTGACTCACATCATCGGCCGATTATTCGGCGCGCTGGGACAGCACGCCCCACCCCCATTAGGTTAAGAAACTCAGTGACCCTTGAAGCTGGCCGCGCTGAGGCCGGATCGTTGAAAATTGCATTCATTCTTACCATAATCCGGGGTCAGCGCCCCCAGCTTCAGGTACGAAGGCCCTGAATTCCTGCGGAAATTCCTTAACCGAATGGCAGTGCAGCACGCCCTACCAGCCTTAACTTCGTGCCATTCTGTCCTGACTCCTTATTCCAACCAGTCATCAGGCCAGCGTTTCTTTCGGTAGGATTGAACTTGGGAAATCAATCGTCTGATTTCCTGCGATTTTGAAGAATGCCCGAGATAAATTTTGATGAATTCCAAGCGCTCTCTCTTGCTGAAATACACAGCGCCGCATTTGTCCAGTGAAGCCAGGTCCTTGATGCGTTTCCGATTTCTCAGAAAGGGGCGAGTCTCCATGGATCCTCTGGGGCAATCGATCCAATACAGCTCCGGCTGGATTTCATTGTTAAGACGGACCAGTACATTTCGCCAAACTAAATCGTGATGAAAGAAATTATTGGAATGAATCGTCTTTGTCATCGTTGCTAACTGACGGATGACGGCATCCTTTACCTGTTTCCGTTTTCGTGCCGGAGTTTCCTGTATCTGTTCCCTGTAGAATTGAACAAGAGAAACGGCGTTGGGAAGCTCGACCGTCAGAATGAAGGCTCCCGAAAGTCGACTGATTGGATCTCTTATCTCCCCACAGGCTACCGTCTACCCCCAAAAAACAATGAGATATATGGAGCTAAAACACCATCTATGATATCAACTAAAAATTTTGCAATTTCTTCAGGTCGTATGAATGTTTGATAATTCTGGTATTCACACAGTGCCTTGGATTTTCGTCCCAGGTAATTCCACTGGGGTTTTCCCTCGCCATACGTTTTGAAATATCCACGGGTTGAGTCGGGTGACGGGGTTCTGGGCCAAGTCACTGGTTTTATGAGGTTCGTCAAGAATGGGAGATCCTTCTCAGGACTGAAATACCGGATGACCTTTCGACAGGAAGTCAGGCCCATTTCGGAAAAGGAGTCCTGGAAATCTGGATGGATGATCAGTTTGTCGGTCATCTTTCAGAAGGCGCTAATTTGGGCAGGCGGTGAATCTGTCGATCTCTCTGTTGATTTGAAAGACTCAGGATTCTTTTAATAATTTTTTTGTCGAGAGAGGTGAGTTTTTTGATGTTTCGGTAATTCAGATAGAACCTCATGCGTTCGGTTTTCCTGAAAACTGTAGGTGCAGGTGAATCCAGAGTTGCCAGATCCGAGATAAACCTTCGCTTCATTATCCATTGGGGCCAACTTTTGCCTTTGGGTGAGTCAATCAGGAAAAACCGGGTGACGTCCTGATCCGACAACAGAATGTTTCGCCAATAAAAATCATGATGCTCGAAGCCGTTTCGATGCATTTCAGCTGTCGTTTCAGCTAAGTTTTTCAGTAGAGTGGATCGAGCTTTTGCCGCGGTTTTCAATGACATCCGAGGAAGGACGGAAGTCAGGTAGAAATCCAGTCCAGTTCCTTTTGGGATTTCCGAGGTGATCAAAAACGAATTCAATAACCAACCTCCTTTTCTTTGTTCTCCCCATGCCACCGGATCAGGTGTGTTCAGGCCCAATGATCGCAATAGAAGGAGATTCTTGAATTCTTTACGGACTTTGGATCTGCCCAGAAATGTTCCCCTGAAAAAACCTTTCCAGCGCTTGGATCGGGTGGATGTGAAATACTTTTTTAGGAAAAGACTCTTCTCGGTTCCTCCTGCGGACGTGATGGAAAGGCGACTTACTTCATTGCCTCCCCCCCTTGTGATGCACTCCCTGCTATCTATATTGAGAATAGCTTGGATTGGATCTTCGTTGTGACACTCGAAGAAACGTTTCCATTTCGGATCAATAAACAAGTAACTCTTCCAGCTCACAGGCGATGGTTTCTTTTCGCGATTTCGTGCATTTGGGGAAATCCTAGCTATTCATCATGGAATAACAAGGTCAACAAATACATCTTGATCAAAGAAAATGCTTACTCTAGAGTCGCCGGCTCGTTTCTGTCCGGTGAGGAGTGAATGGAACGATGTGGGTCTGCCGGGGTGCTTTCGGTCGATGAGTAGAAAAGCAGTGAATTAAGGGAAAGAAACCGGAATCATCACTGGAATTCCAGGAAGATTAATGATAATCCGGTTTCCGGAGACAGTGAGATACGATGAACGATTTTTCATTTAGCCATTCTTACAAGAAGAAGAATAAATATTCGGCCAAAAACAACATACGGAATGTCCGTTTTTACTGCTTGGCTCCGGATGCTGTTGCCATTCAGCTAATGGGAGATTTCAATGATTGGGACCCTGAAGCCTATCCGATGAAGAAACATGTGGATGGATCATGGACCCTGGAATTGCCACTGAGTCACGGAGCTCACCATTATCTTTTCAATATCGATGGAAAACCAACCTTGGATCTTCGAGCAAGAGGCATTGCCCGAAATGAAAAAAACGAGAAAGTTTCTCTTGTGACGGTGAGTTGATCGTCTGAGAGGCTCGACTTTTTCGTTCCCTCCTATCACCGTTTTTCTCTGAAGAAACTTTGCAGTAAATCGCGGCTCTCTTTTTCCCTGATTCCCGGCAGAAAATCACAACGGTGATTCAGGGAATCCATTTGGAGCAGATTCAGGGCGCCTCCCGCCGCGCCGGCTTTTGAATCCCCGACCCCGAAAACCACCCGGTCGACTCTTGTCTGTACCATGGCTCCCGCGCACATGCAGCAGGGCTCTTTGGTGACGAATAGAGTACATCCGGTCAGTCTCCAATCCCCGATTACCTCAGCCGCCTGCGTCAGGGCCAGCATTTCAGCGTGGGCGGTTGCGTCTTTGAGAAGCTCTACCTGGTTGTAAGCCCGGGCGATGATTTTCTGATTCAGAACAATGACCGCGCCAATGGGGACTTCTTCCTTCTCATATGCTTTCACCGCCCATCTCAGAGCTTCTCCCATAAAATAATGATCGCCGGTAAGTTGAATGATGGGTTCTGGGGTCATGGTAGAATCGTCTCTTCAAGCGTCCATTCGTGGTCTTTTTCCCGACATTGGCAGTGAGCTGAAAAAAAACCACCACGGTATTTCCAGAATAATGGCCAGATCCGGGCTTTGTCGGTTACGGGGATTTCCAGGGATTTAATTTTTTCCCGCTCAAAGAATTGAAAAGTACCTTCCCGATGGGGAAGGGGAATTCGGTTCAGTTTTTTCTCTATTTCAAATAGAAACATCAACCAGTGAGATTCACCTTCATAACCGGATTCACTGATCAAACCTGTGAGGTGAAGATTCTTCCGGGAAATAGTAAAGTCCAATTCCTCAGCGGTTTCGCGGACCGCACAATCATAGGGAGATTCGCCGATGCTGGTATTGATCTTTCCTCCACAGGGACTCCAAAGGCCTAAATTCGGCTTTTTTGCCCGGTGCATCAACAGCACACGGTCGGAGGAATCAAAAACGTAGAGAAGGGTTGAAATGTGATAAGCTGTGCTCATGATTCACTCAACCGAACTAAAAAGCAGCCTTTCCATTCTCTCAATATATGTTGCTCCTTTCTTTGGAGGCCTTTCTTTTTCACCATCTTTTTCATCCATAGCACTTTCATCCTTGACACCTGTGCTAATAGCTTCCCCAATAAACATGTTCTCTTTTTTAATGTTTCTAATTTCTCTGAGACATTGTTGCTTCACATCTGGCCTATCCAACACCTTGCTGTCTAAATTCCACTGCCTTGCTTGCAAGCCATTTTTGACATTTCCTTGCAATCTGATTCCAGTCCTCTTACACCTTCTATTGACATCTATCTCTGCACTATTCAACATTTGCTGCTCAATCCTTTTAAGCCTTATCATGCTGTAATTGGCTAAGGTTTTCATGATTTTCAAAAGCATCAGTTGTTTTGGATCATTTATATCATCATAAAAGATTTTACCCAGACTGTACCATCTGCCAGATTCTGCAGGATTTTTAGCAGTGAATGAAACGCCTGGCTGCATGTCAGGGGGGGTTACTTCTAAATCTGCCATACAACTGACTACTAT
>DUCD01000176.1:0-9639 GCA_012959985.1 Verrucomicrobiales bacterium
AAGGGGATTTAGTTAGGAGACAGAATCCAGGAGTTAGAAGGTAGGGTCGCCTCTCCGAGGCGGCCTCGTCGGGCTGGGACAGCCCGCCCTACCTTTTATGAAGAAAAAGTATCAGTGATGAGAGAATTCTGGAATTTTTACTCGGCTGGCAGACTGGTTTTCGGGAATGGCTCTGTCAGGCAATTGGGGCGACTTACGGCCGAACGCGGCCTTCAAAGAATGTTGGTGATATCTGATCCAGCCATTGTCCAGGCGGGGTTGGTGGACCGTGTAGTATCCTCACTGAAGCAGGCGGGAATTGTAACTCATGTTTTTGAAGGCGGTGAACCGGAACCATCCAAGGAAACAGCCCAACTCAGCATCTCTGAAGCACATCGGTTTAAACCGGACTCTTTTCTCGGATTGGGTGGCGGTAGCAATATGGATCTCTCCAAGATCACATCCATGGTCTTCTCAGGCGGAGGAGAACTAGACGATTACATTGGATTCAATACGGTGAAGAACGCCATTTTACCTGTGGTGGCTGTACCGACAACTTCGGGAACGGGAAGCGAGGTATCCCATGCAGCTGTCCTGACGGATCATCAGAACCAGATTAAGGTGAGCACTCTCAGTCAGTTTTTGAGACCGAGCATCGCCTTGGTTGATCCAGAGATGAGCTACAGTTGCCCACCGAAAGCGACAGCAGACAGTGGCATCGATGCCCTGACTCATGCGATTGAGGCCTACACGGCTGTGCCTTATCAGAACTTGGCAGTACCAATGGAGGAGCCAACTCCCTATGACGGGAAAACCCCGATGGGAGACTGCCTGGCGGAAAAAGCGATCCGACTGATAGGAAAGCACCTAATCCGTGCGGTCCACGAACCTGAAAATGCGGAAGCACGGGAGGGAATGAGCCTGGCAGCCACGTTGGCCGGCCTGGCGTTCTCCAACTGTGCGGTAGCGGTTGTCCATGCTTTAGAATACCCGTTGGGCGCCATCCTTCACTGCTCCCACGGAGCCGGAAACGGCCTCCTGCTTCCCTTCGTCATGAAATACAATCTGGCTACACGAATAAAGGAATTTGCTGACATAGCTGAATGGTTGGGTGAAGACATTTCCGGAATGGCTCAGGCAAGTGCAGCAGATCAATCCATCATCGCTGTAGAAAATCTGAAGCAGAACATCGGAATTCCGAAACGCATTAGAGACCTGGGAGCCACGCGAGAACAACTGCCCCTCTTCGCGGAGAAGGCATTCGCTATCAAAAGGCTGATGAAACTCAATCCCAGAAACCCCACCCAGGAGGAACTGCTGAAAGTCTACCAGGACGCTTTCTGAGGCTGTTGACAAGCTGCTTTCACTACAGATAAGTCAATGCGAAGCCGTTGCAGAGCAGGTGAATGGTATTGTCAGTGATGATGAGGAGCCAAGTCGACAACCAGGCAGGCAGCTCAGGTGGATAGCCACTTTGACGGCATTCATGAAAAGGCGGATTAAGCCCGGGAGGTCCCAGAAAATTGGTGACCCAGCAGATGTATTTCGCCAGTGAGAACCGATCCACTATAAAATGGGAGGCAAAAATGAAGGCTATTGCAGCCAGAGAAGGCGACAGGAATAGAAAAGGCATGGAATACACCAATGCATGGCAGAAGCATGCATTGTAGCTCTTCACCTTGTTCAATGCCATCCAATTGGATTGAAAGATATAATCACCGATCAGGTGGCAGACAATCTGGTTCCCCGTAACCACAAAAAAATTAATCCAAGTCAGATAGTTTAATCAACTCTCTCCGATTTTTCAAACTAGAAACTGCAATAAACATACTGCTGATATCCTCCACCATCATATAATGTGAATAACCTCAGCTCAGAACTGAGGACTTTCACTGGAGCACATTCAAAAAACACGTAAAATCAAACCAAAGAAGGCAAAGTAACGGCCACTTCTGTCGAAAATGCTTCGGCAGGTGACTTGAATTCAATACCCGCATTGAAATGATCCAGGATTTCAGTAGCAAGATAAAGGCCTACTCCGTTGTGAGGGCGACCTTTAGTAGAAAAAAACGGTTCAGTTATACGGTTGCCAACATCAGCAGAAATACCACTGCCAGTGTCGGAAATAATGACCTGACTTCCCCCTGGATGGCAGATCAATCGCATCGATATAACCGCATTGTCACAGTTAACAACGGCTTCGACAGAATTATTGAGAATATACAATAAGGCCCTTGCCAAGTCACTGGGAACTCCAACCCATTTGCAGTCCTTATCAAATTCCTTTTCTAAAACCACCTTGTTGGAGACCATAGAATAGTTAGTCAGGGTAACCATATCTTCCATTAAGTCGGACAAAGCAATCTCTTGTTGTTTCTGGCCTATCTGGGCAATCAACAACAGGCTACGGAGTTTCCGACCGGCCTGCTGAAGACTGGTATCGATTAATTTCAGCCGATCATCGGTCTCCCCACCGAAGCTATCCTTTAAAGTAAGGAGTTGAACCATTCCCAATGCCGCCGCCAGAGGGTTGTTGATTTCATGAGCAAGGCTTGCAGCCAATTGCCCAAATGTTTTTTCCCAATGCTCACCCAGCATCCCCTGTTGGAGAGCATTATTTTCTTCCTGTAGTTGAAGCTTGCCCTTTAATGCATCCTGAAGGCGTTTTACCCGGAGAGCGGCTTGAGTCCTGGCTTTCAACTCCTTTGGGTCGGGAGGTTTGAATATATAGTCATGCCCCCCCATATCGAGCCCGTGAATCCTGTCTTCGGGAGCTAGCTTTGAAGTGAGAAAAATGACGGGAATGTCTTTTGTCTTCTCATTCGCTTTTAACCGTCGGCAAACTTCATACCCGTCCATTTCCGGCATGATCACATCGAGAATCACGACATCGGCTTCATTATCGCAGAGATAATCGAGGAGAGCTGCCCCGGAATTAAAGTTAGTACACTCCATGCCTGAAGACTGCAGGACCAGTTCAAGGAACCGGACCGAATCCTGTTGATCGTCCACAATGCAAATCTTAGGAGATTCTTCCGATTCGGAACGAGGGGTTTTCAGTTCCATAAGGTCTGCTTGGTAGTTTGATAAAAAGAATTCAATTCACACCTGAATCAATAATTACGATATAAAAGAGGCAGGAGAGTTTATTCCAATGACAATTCAGCGCTTAATAAAGTATCGTTACGTCAGAGAATAAAACTAAGAATTCAAAAGTTTGTCGATTAAAAAGTCGTCATTAAAACCTTCAATTGGGGGATATATAAAAGAGTCTTAGCAACCTGATTGATATCAGGCTTGAGAATCCTTGGAAGCCGAATCCTCCTCTTTGACGGGTTCAGAAAGTTCAGACTCCGTGGTAGGAGAGGGAGCCTCTTTATCAGATTCTTCCGTTACGGGAGAAGAATCAGTGCTTTGTTCAGGAGCAGGAGAATCTTCACCTTTGATCGTCTCGGCGGTCTGCTGCTCCGGTTCGGAAGGGGCAGAAGATTCAGACTCCGCGGTAGGAGAGGGAGCCTCTTTATCAGATTCTTCCGTTACGGGAGAAGAATCAGTGCTTTGTTCAGGAGCAGGAGAATCACCTTTGATCGTCTCGGAGGTCTGCTGCTCCGGTTCGGAAGGGGCAGAAGATTCAGAAACAGCGGGTTCACTTGATTCATTGCCGGAGTCGAGTGGTTCAACCGAGACTTCATTGGGCACCTGATCAGCTTGATCCTGTTTCTCGTCGGTTTTTTCTTCGGTCGATGTTCCTTCAGTCACCGGATCAGATTTACCAGAAACGGTTTCAGCTGAGTCCTTTAAAATTTTCGTGGTCTCAACTGGGCTGATTGGCTGAGTCGTCGTCTTATCCGATGCCTCTGTATCATGATTCACTTTGACCTGAGGCGACACATTTGCGCTGGTTTCCGTCTTTGATTCGACGACGGCGGCCCCTTGGTCAGAAGATTTTTCAGCAGAGGCAGAGGAATCAGAGGCTGCTTTTCCTGCAGGGCCTTTCGAACCGGTTCGGGATCGTTTTTTACCCGGTTTTCCAGCCTGCACCACGGGTTGTTTGGCAATCTGCATCATGCCATTCGCGTACTCAATGACATGTCCCTGATGAAGCAACCAATGGAGGTCACTGATTAGACTCTGCATGGCCGCCGAAACCACTGGATGTTCTACTGCAGTCTTGGTCTCTGATGGGGCTGCCTTCTGCGGGGCGTCCGATTCGGTATTTTCAGAAACAGGTTCCGCCGACTCCGGCTTTGTTTCTTGTGTATCAGCCGTAGCCGTATCCGCAGGTTTTTCTGGTGCAGGGTTGACTGCGGCCGGTGCAACCTCAGCCTGTGAGGATGCTTTTTTCTCTATTTCCTTCTTGATTTCCTCCGGAGCAAATCTTTCCACTAAATCGCGGCGGGTGCATTTTTCCTTTTCTGAAATATAGTTAACGATGCTCTTAACGGAATCCGAGACGGGTGTTGTAGCTAAGTTCAGAAACCTTGGCCGTGCCACCGATACATGAGTAATCGATTTGGATATTTTGAAGAATTGAAGACCCAGTCGGGCGAACTGCTGGCTCAGGACATTGACAACCTTGAGTGGGAACCGTTTCTGGTCCTCCCATGCATGCCGAACCAGAGCTTTGATGGAAGCCGAACCAACCATTTTTTCACCGGAAAATTTAAAGGTAAACGATTCAAGCCGACTGATGATGTTCGGTAAATGACATTTCCTGAAATGGGCGGCCACGGCCTCTTTGTCCTTGAGTTTTTCCTCTTCGGGAACATTCAGACAGATATATTCGGTGGTCCAGCTTTGATCCTCGATCCATTTTTTGACGATATCTTCATCACGGACAATGCGCACTTTCGCCTTGAATGCCTCGAAATTCATTTTCGAAAATCGTTCCTTGTGCAGGGCGCGAAGATTATTCTGATAACCGTGATAATTAGGAGGTCCGAGAATGACCCTACTGATACCGCATTGTGCAACAAAAGTGTAAACGCCCTTGGGGGGATCGGTCGGAGTCTTATCCTCCTTATAGAAATTATCAAAAAACTGCTTCAGGACATGGTTGACGGCTTCATCCTCCTTCAACCAGATGCTCTGATCCAAAGAACAAAGAAAAATCACTTGAGATTCGCTTCCCTCCTTCTTTGATGTCGACTTCAGGCGAACCTGATGACGGTTCGGCTTCTTGAGAATCATTTGAGCTATCTCGAACAAGGGATAAGCACGAGCAGTGAGTTTCACCTGCCTTGCAATCGACTCAACTCCTTTCTCATCAGGAATGAAGGAAACGTCCAAATTCAACTCGGGAGGCCGCTGTAACGGTCTCCTTTCGCTTCGTTGGGGACGGGAAGAGGGTTTACCTGTCCGTTGGCGATCACGTTGGAAATTCCTGCGGCCACCACCCTGCGAACCACCGCCCTGCGAACCACCGCCCTGCGAACCACCGCCCTGCGAACCACCGCCCTGTGGGCGATCGCCACGGGGTCCGGAATCCCTGCGGCCTCGTTTACGACCGGGTCTTTCTTCCTTCCGGTCTGCTTCGTAGTGATCATACCTCAGGATATTTGGAGCCTTCTGTGCCCAATCGGGAAGAAAGTGCTGTTCGAGATTAATATCCAAATCCGGCTTGTTGCTCATGGTCTTCGAAATTATTCAGCTTCCCACTTGAAGGGAACGTGCCTATGGATTTTTCTCGCAGAATGAACAAGTCAGGTCAAGAATTATACGGAACCCACGATTATCTTCGGGAGTGGGCTTTGGGGGATTCTCGGCATATTCAGCAGACGAACCTTGCTCTGAGGATTGACGATAGGCAGTATTTCGGCGAATGCAGGAGACATTAAGAGCATGGACAGAAAGCCTTGAGACATTTGTTCTGGAGGTCATTTCCGAGCAGCGTCGAGGCAAGCGGGCTGCCATGATTCGAAGCATGCTGTATCTTTTGTCTAAAGTCTTCACAGTGGCGATAAAATCACGTCGATTTCTCTACAATGCCAGGATTCTTCGAGATACAACCTTGGGTGTTCAGGTCATTGCGGTGGGAAATCTGACGGTGGGGGGTACTGGAAAAACACCGGTCGTCGAAAAGTTTGCACGATCACTGACCGCGGAGGGGAGAACGGTGGCCATTCTTTCAAGGGGCTATCGGTCCAAACCTCCCCCATTGTCCAAACGATTTCTGAACAAAATCATGTTTCGGGAAGACAGCACGCCTCCCCGGGTTGTTTCTGATGGAAAATCGCTCCTCCTTAATTCTGAATCCGCTGGGGATGAACCCTATATGCTCGCCTCTAATTTGAAGGATGTTGTCGTCCTGGTCGACAAGGACCGTGTAAAAAGCGGCCAGTATGCCATCGAGAAATTCGGCTGCGACACCCTTCTGCTGGATGATGGTTTCCAGTATTGGAAGCTTAGAGGCAGGAGACACGACATCGTTTTGATCGATTTCCAGGATCCATGGGGAAACGGGCATCTCCTCCCGAGAGGAACCCTGAGAGAACCTCCTTCCCACCTAGCGCGGGCGTCCACCATCTTTATCACGAAAAGTAATGGCAACACGAAGCTCCTTAGGAACAAAATCGCCGAAACCAATTCCCATGCCCGGATTATCGAATGCACCCATCACCCTTTGTATTTTGTCGATGCTTTTTCCGGTGTTCGCAAGGACATCGATATGGTGAAGGGATTGAAAGTAGCCTCTTTGAGCGGTATCGCTCAACCGGAAAGTTTCGAGCAGGGTCTACAATCGCTAGGTGCGGAAATTGTCTATTCCAAACGCTTCGCAGACCATCACCGCTTCTCCCAACAGGAGATTCTCAATGTCATCAACCGCAGCAAAATCCGCCAGGCTGAAGTCATCCTCACCACTCAGAAAGATGCGGTCAGATTCCCCAAACTGGACCGAAGGGACCTGGCGATTTATTTCATGCGGGTGGAAATTAAAATTTTGAGTGGCGCCAAAAATTTCCGGGAATGTGTGCATCAGATCTGTTTCCATTAATACCAACATGCTGGAAAGAATCCTCATCATTCCTACTATTTCTCTCGTCAGCCTGCTACAGAGTCTTCCTCTGATTCTTGTCGCCCGAATAGGTCGCTTTTTCGGTGCATTTTTCTATTTCATTGATGCCTCTCATCGAAAAACCACTCTGAAAAACCTGAGCAACAGTTTTGGGGAAGAAAAAACGAGTCTGGATATACGAAAGATTGCCAAAGAGCATTTTCGTCGCTTAGGTGAAAACTACTGTTGCGCCATCAAAACGGCCTCTATGAGTGACGAAGAAATCTCGAAGATCATTGAACCGGAAGGTTTTGAGAGATTCCGGAAGTCGAAAGAAGGGCAGCTCGATCAAAGTCTTATTGTAGCGGCAGGCCACTTTGGCAATTTTGAACTAATGGCCAGGACGGGAATATTCATCCCGGGTTACACATTGGCCACGCCCTACCGTCGACTCAAACACCCCTTATTCACGAAATTGATGAAAAAAGTGAGACAGAAGTCGGGGACACTTTATTTTGATCGTCAATCCGAAGGCAAAAAACTGAGAAAGCAATTTAAGCCCCAAGGTTGGCTGCTTGGGTTTTTGTCGGATCAACATGGTGGGAATCGTGGAATTCCCTCTCGCTTTTTCGGTCAGGAATGTTCAACCAGCCAGGCTTCGGTCTCTTTTGCATTACGGTATAATTGCCCACTCTACACAATGATCTGCTTCCGGAATTCTCCGGGACGCTGGAAAATTCGATTGGGAGATCAAATTCCGACGAAAATCGACGGTAACGCCCGGCCGGTTCATGAGATAATTCAGGCTATCAATGATGAGTTTGAAAAGGCGGTAAGGGAAGATCCTCCGAATTGGTTCTGGGTCCATCGTAGATGGAAGCGGGTAAAGCGAAAATTGCCGCAAAGAGGCAAACAGCCGTGAAACCCGATCGCATCCTGGTGAGAGGAGTCAACTGGCTGGGCGATTCAGTCATGACCACCCCTGCCCTGCGGCGCCTCAAGGAGAGCTACCCAGAGGCGTCCATTTCTCTATTGACCCTGAAGAGCTTCGCCGACCTGTGGTTGAAGAATCCTCATATCGATCAGGTTCTGACCTTTGAAAAAACGGAACCTTCTCGCGATATCTCCGCGAAAATCAAGCAAGAGAAATATGATCTGGCCGTTGTATTTCCAAATTCATTTCGATCGGCTCTGGAATGCAAACGAGCCGGAATACCCCGTCGAGTAGGATTTCCCGGACAGTGGAGACGATGGCTTCTTACGGATCCGGTCGAAAAAGATCATTCCCTGATGAGGATGAAAAAACCATCGATGAAGGAAATTCTCCGTCGAACTGACCAGGAAGGAACTTTAAGCCGCCCGGTGTTTCCTCTGAAGGCTCACCATGTTTTTCACTACCTGAGGATTATAGAGTATTTAGGAGGAAATCCCGAACCTGTTAATCCAACAATTCAAGTTGATGAAGAGGAAGTCGTAAATTTCGGACGAAATTTCCTGAGTTCGCCCAAAGAGCAAAAAACGGGGGCGACTTTAATAGGGATCATCCCGGGAGCGGAATACGGTCCGGCTAAAAGATGGCCTGAGAAATACTTTGTAGAAACAGCCGTTGCGCTGTTGAAGAATCGGGAGGTCAGATTAGTGATCTTCGGAGGTCCCGGAGACCTGAACACCGGCGAGAGGATTTGCAGATCTGTACAGTCGCAGCGAAAGGGATCCGATGACTCTCCCGATCTCATTAAAAACCTGGCAGGAAAAACCTCATTGCGACAATTGTGTGCTGGTCTGAAGGCATGCCGCATTGTCCTGACCAATGATACCGGCCCCATGCATGTGGCCTCGGCTGTCGGAACTCGTGTGGTTATTCCTTTCGGCAGCACTTCCTGGGAATTGACGGGCCCCGGACTGCCCGGTCAGGATCGACATGCCCTGGTTTCTGTACCGACTCCCTGTGCCCCATGTTATCTAAAGGAGTGTCCGATTGATTTTCCCTGTATGGAAAACCTGAAACCGGAGAAAATCCTTCAGGAACTCCTGAATAGAATTTGAATTTTGAACGGATTCTGTCAAATTATGGCAAAATAAATCGAGTGAAGCGATCAGTCACCCAGTTAAGCAACCAACTGATGGCGTCCTATGCCCAGTTGGGAGGCATCAACCATTTGGAGGGAATCAACCTTCCATCCAAATCCGCCATCGAGGGGATTACCAAGGATTTGCTTCGCCTGCTGTTTCCAGGTTTTTACGAAGATCAAGCAGTGACCCTGGCGGATATCAAGATGGAAATCGCCAATCAAATGGATTCACTTCACGAGAGACTTGAAGACGAAATTCATAAGAGTATCGAATATTTTTCAGAAGGAGAACGATCCTCCACAAATCTGCGCGACGAATCTCAGGAATTGACACATCAATTCCTTACCCGCCTCCCCTCCATTCGCGAACTCCTTCAGTCCGATGCAGAAGCGGCCTTTACCGGCGATCCAGCTGCATTCAGTATTGAAGAAGTGATGGTGGCTTTTCCATTTATGGAAGCCATCGGCGTCCAACGTCTGGCTCATGAACTCTACAATATGAAGATTGCCTTGATCCCGAGAATCATGGCGGAATGGGCCCACGGAGAAACCGGAATCGATCTGCACCCCGGGGCTGAAATCGGCTCTCATTTT
>DUCD01000176.1:9649-27961 GCA_012959985.1 Verrucomicrobiales bacterium
CCATGGAACGGGAACCGTGATCGGAGAAACCTGCCGGATAGGAAATCACGTCAAGGTCTACCACGGGGTCACCCTGGGCGCGAAATCCACATCCGGCGGACAACGCCTTCGGGGAGTGAAAAGGCACCCGACCATTGAGGACAATGTCACGATTTACCCCGGGGCAGCTATTCTGGGAGGCAAAACGGTCATCGGCCGGGGAAGCACTATAGGGGGCAATGTATTTCTAGTGGAAAGTGTTCCGCCCAATTCTCTGGTTATTGTGGAAAACGCCAAAGTGAAGGTCATGACGAAAACCCAAAAGGAAAAAGACACCTATTCCATTTAGGGTGCTTTTGAAATTTCACTTGTCCTGACATGGGGGTTTCCTCATTGTTGAAACGGATGGCCGAACGCCAAATTACCGATGTCCTGAATAAACCTGACGAAGCGTTGGAAAAAACGCTCAGGCCGTCTGCTTTTTCAGATTTCACAGGTCAGCCCAAAGTCCAGGAGCGATTAACGATTGCAGTAACAGCCGCCCGGCAGCGAGGCGAGGTAATGGACCATGTTCTCCTGAATGGCCCCCCCGGCTTGGGAAAAACCACACTGGCGGGCATTATCGCCAATGAACTCGGTTCCAATCTGAGATGCACGAGTGGCCCTACCATCGAAAAAGCCGGAGATCTTGCCGGTTTACTGACAAACCTTGAAGAAGGAGATGTTCTGTTCATCGATGAAATCCACCGTCTACAGCGAACCATTGAAGAATACCTCTACCCGGCCATGGAGGATTTCAAATTGGATATCATCATCGACCAAGGCCCCAACGCACGCAGTGTCCGGATTAACCTACCGCCGTTCACTCTCATCGGAGCAACCACTCGAAGAGGCCTACTGACCGCCCCCCTTCTCACCCGTTTTCCGATCACTGAACGCGTCGATTATTACCAAGCAGAGGACCTTAAGAAAATCGTCTTGAGAGCAGCGGGCCTGATCCATCTGGAAGCAGATGAGGAAGGTGCTATGGAAATCGCCCGCCGCAGCAGGGGCACACCTAGAATTGCCAACAATCTATTACGGCGTGTCCGCGATTATGCCCAAGTACGAGGAGATGGTCGCATCACCTCCCGTTCGGCCGACGCTGCCTTGGCAATGTTGGAAATCGATTGCAACGGATTGGACGAGATGGACAAGAGATTGCTGGAAACCATCATTGTCAAATTCGGAGGGGGTCCGGTTGGCTTGAACAATCTGGCTGTGGCCCTGGGAGAAGAACCTGATACTCTGGAAGAAGTGTACGAACCTTACCTGATCATGGAAGGGTATTTGAACCGGACACCACAGGGACGCATCGCCACAGAACTTTGTTATCAAAAACTGGGCCTCACAAAAGAAGGAGACAAACAGTTGGGACTTGTTTAAAAGATCTCGGTACCGCCTAAGGTATTCTTTTTAATGTAAATGATTCTTATATGCCGAAACGAACGGATATCCACTCAGTATTGATCATTGGTGCCGGTCCAATCATCATCGGACAAGCTTGTGAATTCGATTATTCGGGGACTCAGGCCTGTAAAGCCTTGATGGAAGAGGGGTTCCGGGTGGTTCTCATCAATTCCAATCCCGCAACCATCATGACCGATCCGGAATTTGCCGATCGGACCTATATCGAGCCGATTACACCGGAGTGCGTCGAAAAGATCATTGTCAGGGAACTCGAGGAAATGAAACGGATCGGTGCAGTGGGAAAACTGGTTCTGCTACCGACACTCGGAGGCCAGACGGGTCTCAACACCGCAATGTCTCTGGTAAGAAACGGAGCATTGGAACGACATGAGATCGAATTGATCGGTGCCGATGCCGATGCCATCGAACGAGGCGAGAACCGGCAACTGTTCAAGAGCCTGATGTTGGAAATCGGATTGGATGTTCCCTTGAGCGGGATCGCACATGATCTGGAGGAATCCAGGAAGGTGGCTGAGACAATCGGGAAATTCCCTCTGATCATCCGTCCTGCCTACACTTTGGGCGGAACCGGCAGCGGAGTGGCCTACAACCAGGAGGAGTTCGAACAAATGACTCAGCATGGGTGTGAAATCTCACCCGTGAGTGAAATCCTGATCGAAGAATCCCTTCTGGGGTGGAAGGAATACGAAATGGAGGTTATGCGTGACCGGGCGGATAACTGTGTCGTAGTCTGTTCCATTGAAAATTTCGATCCAATGGGAGTCCATACAGGAGATTCGATTACTGTTGCACCGATTCAGACCCTGACCGACAAGGAATACCAAGTGCTGCGGGATGCTTCCTTTGCGATCATTCGAAAAATCGGCGTAGAAACCGGTGGATCCAACATTCAATTTGGCACCAATCCCGATACCGGAAGAATGGTCGTCATCGAAATGAATCCTCGGGTCTCCAGATCGTCTGCTCTGGCCTCCAAGGCAACGGGATTCCCCATTGCTAAAATCGCGGCAAAATTAGCTGTTGGGTACACCCTCGATGAAATCCCCAATGATATTACCCGGGAAACACCTGCCAGTTTTGAACCATCCATCGATTATGTCGTCACCAAAATCCCGAGATTTGCTTTTGAGAAATACACTCAGACAGACCCTACCCTGAACACCCAGATGAAATCGGTGGGAGAGGCAATGTCGATCGGGCGAACCTTCAAGGAATCACTCCAAAAATGCCTGCGATCACTGGAAGTCGGCCGCTATGGGCTAGGCGGGGATGGCAAGCCATGGCGCATCGACAACGAAGTGTATCAGGATCGGGACTTGCTTCCCCGGGAGATTATCCTGAGAAAACTGAAAACGCCTAATGCCGAAAGGATCTTCTTTATCCGTCACGCCTTCCGTGCTGGGTTCTCAATGGATGAGATTTTTGAACTGACCCGAATTGACCGCTGGTTTCTGTTCCAGTTACAGGAACTGGTCGAAATGGAGGAAAGGATTGCAGCCGAGGCAATTCAAGGCTGATTACTCTCAGGGAGCGGAGATTTTCAGCGAATAGGGATCGGAAGCAACACTGTTGTGTTTGATCACGCCGAATCCATGGTAATTATAATCGATTTTGAAGTAATAATCGATGTAGTTCTTCTCAGGAGGAATCGGTATAACCGTTTCCCACCGGTCCTCGACATGAGGGGTCCGTTTCATAAGATACTGCTCCATTTCAACCACGGCATAAGGTTGAATTGAATCCTCAAGAATCTCCTTGCGAGGTAGTTCCCAATGAGCATCCAGCGTATAAAGTGCAGAATCTGCCCGTGGCAATTGACTGGGGGTAAGATTGGTGATCGTGGTCGAACATCCCGCAAAAAGAATCAGGGAAAATGATAAGATGATGATTCTGGAGATATCGTTCATGGCAGGTCAATTGGTAACCGAAATCGCCGGTTTTTGTAAAGCAGGTTTTGGCTCACCCTCGACTTTCAAGGCTCCTCAGACCATCGTTGGGATTAGTTTCAGGTGAATATCCCTCATTTTTACGTTTGACCGTCAGTCACCGAGACAGGTAGGGTGCCTCTCCCTCAGCCGGAAGGGTCATTTCCCGGAGCTGACGAATAAATCTATATAAAATAATTTCGATATGTTTACGTTTATCCGAAAACATCAGAGTATAACCCTGATTTTCATGGGCTTGGTCATCATCAGTTTTCTGTTCTTTTTCTCGCCCGATATGGGGGGTCCCGGAGGTCCATCGGCGGATTATGGCTCAGTCAATGGACGAAAGATCGCGCAGGCTGACTTCCAGAAAGCTTACGAAGAAGCCGCATTGCAGTATTTCTTTTCTTTTCGTGAATGGCCGAGTGGTGCTTCATCCCGATTCGGGGTTAATATGGAGGAAAACACCCGTCAGAGACTTTTCCTGAACCTGATGTTGGAAGAAATGAAGATCGAGCCCAACAGCGAAACCGTAGCCGGGTGGATTGCCATCCGTTTTTCAGATGTAGCGGGAGAGGGTTTCGACCGGAAAACCTATCAAAGCTGGATGGACAATGCCTTTAAACCAAGAGGAATCACCGAAAAGGATTTTCGGCGATACGTCCAGCACGAGATCGGAATTCAGCATTTGAGGGAGTTATCCAGCATCGGCGGCAGACTGGTTCCCCCGGGCGAAGCTGAACTTCAATTCAAAAGGGACAACGAACAAATCAAAACCAAAGTCGTTTTTTTCACATCTGCCAAACACCGGACCCTAGTGAAAGTAACGGATGAAAAACTGGATGAATATTACAACAAGAATCAGGCCAGCTATCGAATTCAGGATAAATTCCAAGTGAAGTATGTCAAATTCGATTCAGCCCAATTGCAGGAAACTGCAGAAATCCAACTGACTGAAAAATCAGATCTCCAGGATGAGATCCAGAATATTTATGATCGCAACGGTGCCGAATTCTATCAGGACGGTGAAGAGAACACGCTTGCTGAAGAAGATGCAAAATCCAAAATCAGGCAGGATATCAAAGATGAATTGGCCTTGGATGAAGCGTTTGAAGCATCTATTGAATTCAGCACAAAGCTATATGCAATGAAGCCGCACAAAACTGAAAACCTGGTATCCCTTGCCGAGCAGGAAGGCTACCAAGTTCAGACGACCCAACCGTTTGCCCGTTTCGATCGCCTCGCCAATTTGAATGTCCCGGACAACTTTACGGCGTCGGCTGTGGAATTGACAGAAGATGATCCCTTCGCAGATCCCATTAAAGCGGACGATGGGGTGTATTTCCTAGCCTTCGACAAGAAAATACCGAGTCGGATTCAGACTCTGGAAGAGGTGAAAGCAAGAGTGACCAGCCAGTTCAATAGTGCCGAAGCAAGAAGGTTGGCGGAGGAAGAAGGAACGGCCTTTCATTCCCGATTGGTGAAGGAAATGAGTGAGGAGAATACTTTCGAAGACATCTGTAAAACCAGCAACCTTGCAGTGGTCGATCTACCAGCTTTCTCAAAGAAAACCCCAAGTCTGGAGGAACTCAGCGGCAAAGCCTCACTGACCGCATTGAGGAACAAGGCAATGGATTTGAGCCCTGGAGAAATCAGCGGATTCAGCAAAGCGTCTCAGGGGGGCTTTATTGTCTACCTGGAAAATAAAGAACCTGCTTCGGAAGAATCAATGAAGGAAGAACTACCGGCAATTCTAACCACCCTTCAGCGTTCCCGAAGTTTCGAAGCTTTTTCCTCGTGGTTACAGATACAGATTGAGCAAGCAGGTTTAACGGCACCGGAAACCAATGAAGAACCGGCGACCCCCTCCGACTCCTAAATTGGTCAACAGTCAGCCAATCCACTTATAATATCAGCAATGTCGAATCCAGCTGCTGACCTTATCAAACTATTTAACCCCGAAACGAATTCGCTGTGGAAGTTCCCGATCCTCTGGGAGGACGAGCACGTCCTGGCGATCAATAAACCGGCAGGAATTCTAACATTGCATGATCCGGGATATCCGGAACACGATGTTTTAATTCCATTGCTAAAGGCAGAGATTTCCCGCGGACGGGCAATCTGGCTCAAGAATCGAGCTATATCTTTCCTGAAACCCCTTAATTTTCTAGACCTGCATGCCAGTGGCGTTCTCCTCATGGGAAAAAACGCTGAAGCAGAAAAATCGATCAAAGATCAATTGAATGCAGATAATCCTCTGGAAACTTATTTGGGGATTATTGATGGAATTCCGGAATCTGATGAATTTGAAATTGATCTTAAACTTCTGATACGACCGTTCGTGTCAAATATTGTGAAGGTTACCAAGCAAGGTAAAAAATCCCGATCAATAATAAAGGTCACTGAAAAATTCCAAGGCTATTCGATCATTTCCGCTTGGCCCGTTACTCGCAGGAAAGAACAACTTCAAGCCCATCTTGCCTATCGAAATCACCCCTTGGTAGGGGATTCAAAATACGGAGGACAACCGTTGCTTCTTTCCGAAATGAAGAGGAGATACCGCCCTAACAAATATAATGAGGAAAGGCCTCTTCTGGATCGACCCGGTCTCCACTTGAAGGAAATCAGGTTTGAGAGCACCACGCATCCGGGAGAATCCGTTACAATTGAGGCTCCGCTTCCCAAAGACATGAAAGCTGCTATTCGTTACCTACAGCGTTATTCGCAGCCTTGGACCCAAGAGCCACAAACCGATTGATCCGGCCGCCAAACGTGTGAAAAGAGGCCATATAATCATCCGCGTCTTCATCTCATCCTCTCGTTCCGGAAATCTCCTGCTCATCTTCATCTTCATCTTCCAATTCCTCCTCAATCCTTTGCCGAAGACGCTTTGAAATCCTGGGGCGGATAAATCCGTATATCAAATAACCGGTGAACAGAGTGGGAAGAACGGTCGGAAAGATGACCTCCCAAGCGACAACAAAAAATCCGATCAACAAAATGACGATGACCATCTTGGTGAATGAGCGTTTGGTTTTCCAGTTGATGGAATTAAAGGCAGGATACTTAACCTCACTGACCATCATGATCGAAAGAAAAAGGAGAATGACCGGCAGGCCGTAGCGCCAGACGCCGATGGAAAGCCCCTGCTGCTCCCACCAAAGCAGAAATAATGTCAGCGATGCAACCAGCCCAGCCGCCATCGGAATTGGAAAACCTACAAAATCCTTACTGGTATTTCGTCCGGTGATTTCAGCTTCGGAGGCAAGGCAATTGAACCGAGCCAGACGCAAAGCGCCGCAGATCAAATAAATTGAGGCGATGAACCAGCCCACTTGAGGATGCATCACAAAAGCATCCCTAAGGACGATTCGGTGAACCAGAAACGCGGGAGCAACACCGAAAGAGACAATGTCGGCCAGGGAATCGAACTCTCTGCCAAATGGACTTTCAAAACCACCGATGCGGGCGACCCTCCCATCAAGCAGATCGAAGATGCAGGCCAGTAAGATGAAGAAGATAGCATGTTGAACGACTCTGTGGTAGCCGTCCGAATTTAAATCCACCTCAACTATTTTAGTCAGGGCGACAAATCCACAGAACAGGTTGCCCGCTGTCACCAAGTTGGGAAGAAAATATATCTTCAACCGGGTTTCTTCCTGATGATTGTTGTCTTGATCTGAATCCATCAATTGCCTGCCGGCTTGGTTCTCCGACCTTTTGAGAAAGGCATTTGCTATTACGCGCGGTCCCTCTATCCTTAACCGCTATTCAGGTCCACGCAAGACCTGACTTTCAGGACTATATGAAGAATATTGTCTTTTTTGATCTGGAAACTAAAAAATCGATCCAGGAAGTTGGGGGCTGGCAGAATATCCGTGACCTGAAAATGAGTATCGGTGTCACTTACAGCACCGGGCGCGGAGGATACAAAATCTACCTTGAAAAAGAGGTTGACGATCTGATCAAAGAATTACAGAGAGCCGACCTTGTGGTTGGATTCAATCACATCAAATTCGATTTTGAAGTGCTTCATAGCTATACCGTACTGGATCTGACTCAATTACCTTCCCTGGACATCATGCTGGAACTCCAGAAAGTTCTCAAGCACCGCATTTCTCTGGATGCAGTCGCCAGTGCGACTTTCGGCACAGAGAAAACCGCAGATGGACTGCAGGCAATAAAATGGTTTCGGCAGGGAATGCTTTACGAGATTGCCGAATACTGCTGTTACGACGTGAAAATCACAAAAATGGTTTATGAATTCGGAGCAGAAAACAAGGTTCTCTTCTACAAGGACCGCTTCAATAACCTGACGCTTGCTCAAGCAAACTGGTAGAGAAATTCGTGCGTAGCGGCAGAAGTTGTTTTTCAAACAACGCAAGGCTGGGTGAAGCTCTAAACGATTCCGGTATGTTTTTTTAATCCTTTGGATATGGCTCGAGCCACATTTCGCAAAACAGTCAGCCCAATCTGCGGATTTTGAAAAACTAAGTGCTGATAGTCCTCCCGATGCAACTCCAACAAAATGCAGGCCTGATTCGCGATTGCTGAGACCGAGTGCACCTGATCTTCAAGGAATGCCAACTCCCCATACTTGCCTCCGGCTTCAACAGTCATGATTGCCGATTCAGATTCACTACGTCGAATTTCAACCTGGCCTCTCATGACGATGTAAACCATGTCACCGGGATCGCCTGCCTTGAATACTTTGTTACCTGGGTGGTATAACTTTTGTTTGAAACATCCTGCAAGTTTTCGAAGTTCCCCTTCATGTAACCCTGCAAATGACGGCTGATTTCTCAACAACTCAAGGTAGGACTCACTACGATTCTGGTTTTGAAAACCTGAATGGATCCGTGAAACCATTTCTTCTGAGTGGGAAGACAGAGAGGTATGTTCCAGAGAATACACCAGATTCAGTTTGACCAACTTTACTACATCAACCAGGGATTCAACTGATCTCCGATAAAACCCAGGAAAATATGCGACAGGCAGAAACCCAAGATTCTCCAGGCATTTCAGCATTCGAGGCGCGTTAATCAGAACATCGATCTCAATGAATACCGGATTCAGCTCTTTTTCAATTGTTTCCAACACCCAGGCAAAAAGAGCGCCAATGCACCAGTCATTCACAGAGTAGGCATCAACGATCCTGAGACATCGATCCACGGTATCATAATAGAGATCCACTCCGGTGGTCGCTTTCCCATTGATTCTTCCAATATAAGTCTGAACGGGCGTATCCTTTGAAAGCATCCGCAGATACCCTAAGCCTCGGGGGAACTCACCGGATATTTCGATGATCTGGGATGGATCCGGATTTTCCTTTTTGAGTAATTCAAGTTGCTCCCGGTCCGATTTCTCAAATTTTAATCCCTGATAATTCAGAGGATAGCCCGATGAATCATCGCGAATCACCTCCGGTATTCCCGAATGGATCCGGTTCAGCACAGAAAGAGCCAAATCGGTGACACCCGTTAGAGATTGAAATAATGAAAGAGGGTTTCCAATTTCAGAATAGGAAGGCTTCAGAAAAAAAAGCACTCCTTCACGCACCTTGTGAAGATGCTTGTAGGGTTGGAAACCGACACATTGATAACCCAGATTCTCGCATAACAATTGCGACGGCAGGTCGGATGACAGAACTCGAGTAATGATACTGCCTCCTCGCTGTTCCTGAAGTTCGTTGATCTTTTTGACAAGCAGAACAGCAGCGCCGTCCTGAAAGCTTTCTGGAGGGGTCAACTGCCTACCCAAATTCAGGATGTGTCTGGACTCGGCAGCAAACCAGTTCAGGATTGAAAATGAGGCAACGATCCTACCCTCCGATTCAACTACCCAAGTCTCATCACCCGTCTCATGATCCAGACAGCCGGAAATACGATCCGGATCGTACGCTGCAGCATCTCCGTAGTCTTCACCGATGCAAGCCTCAAGCAATTCCAGCCATTGTGGAGTATCCGCAGATGATGCCTGACGAATGATCACCGGAATAAAAATCTGATTAATTGAAATGATTGGATGGTGCCCGCGACAAGACTTGAACTTGTACCCTGTTGCCAGGACTAGAACCTGAATCTAGCGCGTCTGCCAATTCCGCCACGCGGGCCCAATGCCGCACCCCCCCGATAATTCATCCTCAATCCAAACAGTTGTGTTGAGGAAACACACATATCGTTGTGCTGCCCAGTCGGAATACCAGATTTATCGGCAAGCCTTCAACCAAAAAAGATTGAAACTCCACAGAAACTCCTCCATCCAATCGCAAACTGGGTTCAGACTCATCAACTCGCATGTGTGAATCTCACCTTCCATGCGTGAAATCCCTCCATCCCGGGTAAGAGGAAGTGAAGTCAGGAAGTGTCTCCCACGAATACACTCTGATTTTCGCACCTTAACCGGAACGAAAAACCTGTTGCTTAATTCGTGATTAGACTTTTTACAGCACTATTAACAGTTCCTATACGGAACTTTAGAAAAAACATAGAAAAAGCCTTTGATGAGACCGAGAATTCCGCTAATGTGGTTGTTTCCATGACGGCCTGTCTCTTCGGAGACGGAGTGAATTTTTGGCATTGTTCATGCTGAAAAAAGTTTAACGCAATTTAATTGACTCTGATGTGGATTACATTAAATTGCGCGGACCAATACCCATTAACCCATAAACCAGAAATAATTAGAGAATCATGATGAATCGATTTCTCAACCGAAAAAATGTCGGGGCTTTCACTCTTATTGAGCTGTTAGTCGTAATTGCAATTATCGCTATTCTTGCGGGAATGCTTCTGCCGGCGCTTGCAAAAGCCAAGGCAAAAGCCCAAAGAATCGCGTGCGTCAACCAACTGAAACAAATCGGTTTGGCCTACCGTATCTTCGCGACAGATAACGGAGACCAGTATCCGATGAACCTGGCAACCAACCTTGGCGGAAGCGCTGAGTTTGCACAGCCCAATATGGCACGGTTCACCTTTCGTCACTACCAGATTCTGTCAAACGAACTGAGTGTGCCGAAGGTTGTCCTTTGCCCGAGTGACAGTCTGGATCGTTTCGAAGCCACAAACTTCCAAAACGATTTTGATCGTCAAGGTAACAGAGCCATCAGTTATTTCATTGGCTTACAGGCTGATGAAACCCGTCCACAGATGCTGTTGGCCGGTGACAGAAACATCACTAACGCAGCGCCTCGTTTGACGTTCAATCAGGCATCTGTAGTTGTGAATGTGGGCACCAACCACACCGTTAATCTCGGAGCTGGTTGGAACAACGCCATACACCAGAATTCCGGCAATGTCGGCCTCGGTGATGGTAGTGTTCAACAACTGACAACTTCCCGTTTACGGGAGCAGTTGCGCAATACCGACGACAACTTGAACCAGTTGGCCGTCCCCGGAAAGAGCTGAGCTAAAATCCGTCAAATCGGATTTTATATTACTTCAACGCAAAAGGTGTCCTGAACGGGGCACCTTTTTTCTTGTTCTCCTCTTTTGAAAACCGTGTGACTCAACTTGCCTGAAATTTTTTCCATTAGGAGCGTTTACCCGTCCGGCAGCGCTAGTGGAAATCAAGGTGATATGGGGCTACTTCCATCATGAAAAAAGTTTTGATAACCGGAGCATCGCGGGGATTGGGATTGGCCATAACCCAATCCTTGCTCACTGACCCTCCGCCCAATGTAAAAGGATGCTGCATTTATACTGTTGCCAGATCTGTATCTGATGACTTGAAGAAATTGATTCATACTCACCCCGATCAAGTCAAATTCATTGCTGCAGATCTGTCCGAACCGGAATCGATCGACCTGATTTCCAAACAAGCTGAGATTCTAGATGGAGTTGACGCATTCATTTCGAACGCGGGTATCGGCACGGAAGGACTACTGTCCATGATTTCCACCCAAGACATACAACGCTGCATCCAGGTGAACCTGACAGCGCCCATATTGCTCACTAGGCAAGTCGTCAAAGGCATGATTTCATCCGGTGGATCAATCGTTTTCATCTCTTCCATTGCAGCACGAACCGGATTGAGTGGATTGAGTGCGTATGCAGCATCCAAAGGAGGATTGCTATCCTTTTCCAAAACATTGGCTCGTGAATATGGTTCAAAAGGAATTCGATCAAACTGTGTATTGCCCGGTTTTTTGGAAACCGACATGAATAGTCAATTACCTGAGGAGCAGAAAAGGAAAATCACTTCCCGGACCTGTTTAAAGCGACTTGGACATCCCAGTGATGTCGTCGGATTGATTCGATTCCTGTTATCAGACGAGGCAAAATATACAACGGGTGCCGAATTCACCATTGACGGAGGGAGTACTGCTTAAAGGATTATTTAAAAGGCCACCCATGAAAACCCCAGCCTTATCTCCCGGTTCCCTGATTCCAGAATCTGAACTTCTTGCTGTCTTGAAGTCGTGCGGAAGAAAGGTGAAAGCATTTCGTAATTGTCGCATTTTCCCTCCTGAATTGGTTGAGATCGGTGACTTTTCTCAGATTGATGAAGGGGCCAGAATTTTTGCCGGTGAGGGGGTTCAGATAGGACGATATGTTCACTTGGCTGTGGATTCATCTATCTCGGGAGGGGGTAAATGCATCTTGCAGGATTTTGTTGGAATCGGAGTCGCCGTTCGATTGATCACGGGCACTGAAATTTCTGATGGATCCTGCCTGACAAATCCAACGGTACCTTCTGAATATAGGAAAATTTCCCGAAGTTTAATCACCATCAAAAAGCACGCCCTGATATTCACCCACACCACGGTTTTACCTGATGTGACCATCGGTGAAGGCACGGTGGTCGCCGCTGGCTCAATCGTGCATCACGATTTGAAACCATGGAGTATCTACGCCGGTAATCCTCTGGTGCAAGTAGGCGTGCGTGACTCCGAAAAGATTCTGAAGAACGTCTTTGAGGATTTAAACCATTTTTGAATATTTATACCACGACACAAGTTGATCTGCATTCGAGCACACCGGCATGAAACGAATAACTGATTGTTTGATACTATTTGTATTCTCGCCTATATGGTTGCCACTCATATTTTGCATTGGAATTCTGGTCAGAACCCGATTGGGAACACCCGTTTTCTTTATACAGGAACGACCTGGGTTGAAAGGAGTCCACTTCAAAATGGTCAAATTCCGAACCCTGTCGAAGCAAAGGGAAAGGAATGGCATCATCCTTTCCGATGAACAACGCATGACTCGTTTCGGTTCCTGGTTGCGGGCTTCCTCATTGGATGAATTACCGGAATTCTGGAATGTTATAAAAGGGGAAATGAGTCTGACGGGACCTCGCCCATTGCTCGTGGAATATTTGGATCGGTATTCAGTGGAACAATCACAGCGAATGAATGTATTACCGGGAATAACAGGATGGGCCCAAATCAATGGACGCAATGAAATTTCCTGGGAGAAAAAATTTGAACTGGATATATGGTATGTGAATCATCGCTCTTTGAGATTGGACCTATTAATTCTTTTCCGTACCTGTGTTCAATGGTGTCGACTAGCCGAATGGAGGAAAAATCGATATCAAGTAGTAACGGAATTCAAAGGGAAGAAGAAGGAATAGCCAGTGTAGTTCAGCTGTTGCCAAAACGCATGGGTAAAACCAGTCCTGAAAAAAGCGTCTCGCTGGGGACAGCGATCCTTACCGATCTTTGGGTGGCATCGGACCGAAGATTTGAATGTCATAGGGTTTCAAGAAACTTTGGATTCGACTGTCGCGCAGGTAGTGGACTGTGTCCGACATCAACATGGGAATCAGTCGGCCTTTTTGTTCAGGAAGAATGAGACTGAACTCCTGGATAACAGGGGTGGTGTTGATACACAGGAGGTAACGACCTTCAGGGACATTCCGGGATTCGTGAACCACCTGTATAGACGCTGTTAGTATGCTGGGTTCCAAGGCTTTATTGAGGCGAGTATCGTAATTTTTGTAATGAGTTGGAATATAGCTCCAATCGCGTTCTCCAGTGAAAAGCGGTAGGTAATCGTTGATTTCACGAACAAGCTTCTTCAATCCATTCCAAACTTCCGGGTGCTCGCGAAGATTCCATTTTGAACTGTTGAATGTATAATAGAATAAACCGGAGACTCCATAAGCCAGCGAACAGAAGGTCATGCATCTCATCTCCCGGTAGTTCGGAGGTCGAAGATTTTTCTCCTGTTTGCTGACCTGTTCATGAATCGACCAATCAAATGCCTGTATCACAGAAATCATCGGTTTCTCTTTTCCCAAGGCCAAACGGGTCATCCGCAAGTGTTTAGCAAAATCTGCCAATGGCATGAGTGGCACCGGATACCGGTCGATCATGAGAATGTCGGTGAGGTGTGCGTAGTTCAGGGCTTCATAACCATGGAATAGAACTAGCGTCGTCGGTTTGATGGCACCGAGTTGTTTAATAAAACGTTCCCCCTTACGAACCTCATTCGGAGCAATCAGAAGCATGTCCGGTTCGTCGATGAGATACCAGGCAAACAGCGCAGGATGGGCATCGTATTTCAGGATCGTTTTCCGGGCGATTGCCTTATCAAAATTTGATCCGATCGATGTGCCCGGATAGGATAGAACCTGCAGGCCAAGCTCAGAAGCTCGATCAAGAAAAAGGGTGTCGGCATTTCCGAATACGGTATTGAATCCGGCTTCCTTCAGTAGGGGCAATGCAGCCGCGTCTCGCCCGACACCGTAAATACCGATGGGAAAGAAGGGGGCTTCGATGGTTTCCGAAATCGATTGATCGCTTAATTCCGTTGTGATCGGCGGAAATTCGGCACGGTTCTCATCCAAAAAAAAGGCCCGCAGAAAATGCAGGAAAACAAAAACAATATCTGCGATTTTATCCCAACTCATTTTAAAACAGGGTTCATTGAGTCTATCATTTCATTTTCGGAATTCTCACGAATTCGGCTATTTGAGAACATCATTGCCTGGACGTGCATGATAGAACACACATGGCGACCAAGAAAACAGTAGCAACAGAATGTATCTGAAAAGGCATGTCTCCGATGGCATGAAAGAGGCATCCGAACATTGAAATGGCAATAAAGCCAGGAAATTCCCAGTTGGAGAAAAATCCAGTTCCCGTCAGGAAATACAACCCAGGATAGATCAACAACAATATAAACAAGGGAGAACCGATGAGACCAAAAGAAATCACCAGTTCCAACCAGTCGTTATGAGCATAGGCTTGAGCTTGTTTTGCTTGGATATGGGCATCGGACCTCATGGGTTGTGTGTACAATTGGTATACAGCTCCGAACGATTTCGGACCGGTACCCCAATAGGGGTAATCTCCGATTATCTCTTTGGATTGATCCCATAAGGCTTCTCGTCCACCCATGCTGTCGTCAAATACTCGTTCCAATCTTTTTTCAAGGTTGTCCCATCCCAGGTATCCGGCCATACCTAAAGCAGCCATCAGAATGGTGATCACGGAATAAGCGGCCAGTCGACTCCCACCGCGATTTGCCAAAACCAGAATTCCGAGAGACATTAGCATCATTATAACTGAGACCACGGCACCTCCACGTGAAGTGGAAATAATCGGAGCAGCAGCCATGAGAACGGCACATGGCATGAGAATCGGGTAAGGGCTTTTCCCTATGCGATGTCCTCCGGCTTGGTCGAAGTTTGCTTTCTTGAACAACAACCACCAGAAACCAAGACAGATGGGCCAAATCAGGTTAAAGAACTGTGCGGCGCTGCTCCGGTAGGCATAGGGTCCGAACTGAGCAAGGTTGAGTTGATTAATCGTCGGTTGAACCATCCATAATAATTTATCCGAACCACTGAGTCGTTGTAGAACACCCTCAAGGGCAACCAGCGCTCCGTTAATGCAGAGAACCCAAAGAAGGCGATGCGTACGGCTTGAGAGACCAGGGATAAAGGATGGGAGGCCCTTCTGTCGTATGGGTTCAGGCCGAAACCCGGATTTCTTCCGTGAAACTCCCTTTACTTCTTTCCATGTTTTTCCGAGAAGCCAGTCTCTCAGTGCCCAAAAAAACAGAGCGTAACCCAAGTATTCCCAAACCGCTTTTTCGGTAAAGGATTTGGCATAGGTATGCGGCAACCATGAAATCGAATCCTCAAAATACTCAAAACGAAATTGATGAATGTCAAAAGTGAAGTGGAATTCGGCACGGGCATTGATCCAACTCACCACACACCAAATCCATATTACGCCTGTCGCGCAGAGGGCTATTCGACTGATCAAGCGAGATCGTTTTTTTCGTCCCTCAAATTCTTCCTCGGATAAATGCCCCCGATCTTCATCCCAGCGCGATGGATGGAAGCCTGTGTTCTTCTTTATGATCCATTTGAAAAACAAGAGGAATCCCAATCCATACGAAGCGATGTTCACGGTCCAGATCGACCATGCCTGAGTCGTTCCGAAAGCCCAAGGGTTGAATATAACAATGAAGTAGATGATTGCTTCGCTGAATCCATCGCAGATTCGATAAGAACCTGGAATTCGGATGTGTCTGGATGTTTTCGATGGCATCGGCGATTCATTGAAGTTCAGGAACCCATAGGATTCAAGAATATTAGAGGTACATTTCCGCAGTTTATTTTTGAAATATTCTTGTTGAAGATGGAGAATCGCGATTCACTTCAGGAGAGAATGGAAAAGGAATCTCGTATTTATATTGCTGGGCATCGCGGCATGGTCGGATCATCGATTTTTCGAGAACTGAAAAGGCAGGGATTCGACCAACTGATCTGCAGAATTCAACAGGAGTTGGATTTATTGGATGGGGCAGCGGTCAGAACATTTTTTGCTGAAGAAAGACCTGAGTTTGTATTTGTTGCCGCTGCCAAAGTAGGAGGAATCCACGCCAACGATTCACGTCCCGCTGAGTTTATCCATGAGAATCTACAAATACAGAATCATTTGATCCATGAAGCTTGGCGGTCCGGTGTCAAGAAGTTGCTTTTTCTGGGAAGCAGTTGCATATACCCCAAGCTGGCACCTCAACCTTTGAAGGAAGACTATCTTTTAACCGGAGCATTGGAACCCACCAACCAATGGTATGCCTTGGCAAAAATCGCAGGAATCAAGATGTGCCAGGCTTACCGCCAACAGTACGGCTGTGACTTCATCAGCGCTTTGCCGGCCAATTTGTATGGCCCGAACGATAATTATGACCTACTGCAGTCCCATGTCCTGCCGGCACTCATCAGGAAATTTCATGAAGCCAAGCTAAACTCCAGTGAATCAGTTGAATGCTGGGGGACAGGTAGTCCGTTGAGAGAATTTCTTTATGTCGATGATCTGGCCCGTGCCTGCGTGTTTTTAATAAAACACTACAGCAGTGAAAAAATCCTCAATATCGGATATGGTAAAGACATTTCCATTCTCGATCTAGCGGAACTGATTTCAGATATCATCGGATTCAATGGCAAAATTATATGGAATGCGGATATGCCGGACGGTACTCCCCGTAAACTCATGAACTGCTCAAGAATCTTTGACCTCGGGTGGAAACCGGAGATAGACCTGAGGAGCGGCATCCAAAAGGCTTACCAAGCTTTTCTGGAGAGCAAAAACCAGAATGCCGGATAACTTTCATCTGCTCCGTTTGGAGAACCCCGATCGCTCAATCCGCTACGAATTCCAAGTGAATCCCCCTAGTTCCCGGACGGACTATCCGCCGGTGACTCTTCCGTATTCTCGGTATCCTTTGGAACTGACTCTGCCGAATCCACTTCTTCTGCCGATTCCGATTTTTCGCCTTCGGTGGAAGCCGAATCTTCAGTTGATTCAGGAAGGGCAACCGGAGGAACGATAAGGTCGGTCCCAGTTGATGGCTCTTCACCTTCGGGGTCAATGCCCGGAACTATGGATTCCGGTTGGTTACCACCCGATTGTGAAGCTTTGGCATTCAGGGCTTTTTCCAAGGCCCGGTCGTCGCTGTTTTTATCTCGAGCGATCAATATCGACAGCACAAGGCATAGCGACAGAAAAATAGTTGCTGAGTATTTTGTGATTTTTGTCAGGACGTTTCCGGCGCCGGCGCCAAAAAGCATCTCGGTGGCAGCGCCTCCGAATGCCTGCCCAAGTCCCGCTTCTTTCTTTGGCAATTGGACTAATACCAACAAGATGAGAAAAAGGCTGTCAACAAATAATATGAATGCGAGTAATCCGATCAGGAATCCCATAATAATTTCCTTAGTTAGAGTTAGAGTTAAATAGAATTTTTAATAATGTCTGTGAAACTTCGAGCTTCCAAAGAAGCTCCTCCCACTAATGCGCCATCAATATCCGGTTGACTGTTCAATTCCCTCGCGTTGGCCGGTTTTACACTGCCTCCATAGAGAATTCGAATCCTTTTGGCCGTGGGTTCGTCATATAGTTCTGTCAGAAGATTCCGGATAAATCCATGGACCGCTTGAGCTTGATCGGTAGTGGCGGTTTTCCCGGTCCCTATCGCCCAGACAGGCTCATAGGCAATGACGGTTTCCCCTGCTTCCTTAGCATTCAGCCCGGACAGGCTTCCCCGCAATTGGCCCTCAACAACAGATTCCGTTTGTCCCGCTTCCCGTTGTTCCAACAATTCACCAACACAGACTATTGGTTTCAATGAGGCTTCATGACAGGCTTTTGCCTTCAGGGAGACCAGCTTATCCGATTCCTTCTGATACTGCCTACGTTCGGAATGGCCCAGTATCACATACCTGACTGAAAACTCCTTAAGCATACCGGCGGAAGTTTCACCGGTAAACGCTCCGGCAATATTCTCACTCATGTTCTGGGCTCCGAGCCGAATATTGGAATAAAGAATGGCTTTTGAAACTTCATTGAGGGCTGTAAACGGTGGACAGACAACCGTATCCACTTCTTTTACAGCAGAAAGATCCCGGACCAGATGTACGACAAGATCTAAAGCCTCGGCAACCGTTTTGTTCATCTTCCAGTTGCCGGCGATTAATA
>DUCD01000177.1 GCA_012959985.1 Verrucomicrobiales bacterium
GCAAGGCACGAGGAGGGCGTATCCCCTCATGGGGATTCAACCGACGAGTAACGCCGCAGGCGGCATGACACCACCCAACCTCCAGCCAATGGCGAAGTTGTTTTTGAGCGGTCCCTTACTCGAAATGAGTGATCTTTGCAGGCTTGGAAAAAATTTTGAGATGGATGGTGGGTAGGAGGAGTAAGAAGATTATTCCGGCAGCGAGACAAATCCAGAATGGGATACCCGCCCCCAGAGGAATAAAACCGAAAACCAGAGCCGTAGCGGCCGTTATCAGAGAGTAAGGCAATTGGGTTCGGACATGCTCCCATGGATTCAGATCGCAGGCGATGGCTGAAACAATGGTTGTATCACTGAACGGGGAGCAGTGATCTCCGAAAACGGCACCGCTGAATACGGCAGCTACCGTGCCGGAAACCAGCATCTGAGAGGTCTCGGGATCCAGTCCGTTTGATAAGTTGAGTATGATCGGTAAAGCTAAAGGCATTAAGATTCCCATGGTTCCCCATGAGGTGCCTGTTGTAAACGAAATCAGGGAACCTGCCGCAAAAACGCCTGCGGGTATCAATGCAACAGGCATCCTGTTGGACAGAATTCCGGATAGATAGTCAGCTGTATTCAGCTCTTTCAGAGTGCTGCTCAGGGTCCAGGCACCGACCAGAATCAATACGGCAGGTAGAAGTTGACTCACGCCTTTAAAGTAAACTTCCATGGGCGAAGATTCACCGGATTTCGGGGGAGACATGAGCAATGCGAGAATGGAAGCGGCGGCAGCTGAACAGACCAACACCAGTGCCGCATCGGCTTTCCCGAAAGCTTCCGCCAACCCGGTTATCGAATATCGGAACGCTCCTTCAGATCCGCTGATGTAAAGTCCCGCCAATAAACACAGGACTAAAAAGACCAGAGGGAGAAAGCTGCGGATTGCCGATGATGGATTGCTGACCGATCCATTTGGATTCAGAGGGTGGCAGATGGGCTCGAGTTCGCGAGCTGCTTTGGATTCAGCATCTTTCATCGGTCCAATATTCCATTGTCGGTAAATGACGATACCCAGTAGTCCAAGCGTGAACCAGCAGTAGAAATTCAATGGAATACTACTCAGAAAAATCCCATAAGAGTTCACACTGCGCCCGGCCATGGAAAATCCTTCCCGAATCATAGCCAGTTGATAGGCGATCCAAGTCGAGATGAACGCAACACAAGCTACCGAGGCACTGGTGGAATCCACCAAGTAGGATAGTTTTTCTCGAGAGACGCCCGCTCGCTTTGCCAACGGTGTCAGACTTTTCCCAACGATCATGCTGTTGGCCAGTCCATCAAAAAAACACAGTAAACCGATGGAGAATCCCGACCACTGCACCCCGGACTTTAAATTGTTGAATCGTTGAGTCAATCGGTTCAGCACAACTTGAAAACCTCCGGAATGTTCGATGACGGCCGCGAAGCCACCGAGCATGTCCTTGCTGTCGTCGCTGAGGTCGTCCCAGAGTGAAAATGATTACACAGACATTCCATCGGCTCTGAAGCGATGGAATGAGGTGATCGCGAAAGAATCCTATGAACGTATGATAGGGATGACCGGATTCAAGGAGAAACACTCCAGTGGTTGCGCCTAATGCCAACCCTGGAAGCACTTTTTTCCATGCCAGGATGCATGCCAGTGAAATAAAGCTTGGCCAAAGACATCGGAAGGGCAGGTGGCTTGCCGCAAATAGAATGCTCCCGGCTAAGAGAAACAGGAATCCGAGCTTTCTCCGCAAATTTGAGGCGATGTTTTTTTCTTCCATGGTCACAATGGATAAAGATTAAATAAAAAAAATATTTGGAACTGGCAACTTCCAGTGATTAAATCGCAATCTCATGACTATCGAAAGTTCAGAAATTGAAAAAATAAAACGGGAATTCCCTCCGTTCAGCCTCAGTCGTCTTCTTAAGACTGTCTTTCAACCGGAACCGGGAGAGAAAATCTGCATCCTGATTGATTTTGCAGACCCGCACGAAATCGAAGGTTTCCGATTTCTTGAGAATTCTGGCTATGAGGTTCAGATTCGGGCCCACAAGCACTTTTTTCAAGGGCTGAAGAATGGCGTGCTGGGGGAACTCCAATTGCAGGGCGGAGATATTTTTGCATACCAATCCACAGGGGGAAGCAATCTGGATCTTCCGGATCTCGCGATCACTCCAGACGGCAGGGAAATCAGCCTGGAAAAGGATGTGTATTCCAAATATGACATCGTGCTCTGCATTTCCACCGATTCTGCTACCGCTCCGCTTACGGCACATGCCAAGAAGGTTGGGTTTCGCGGTGCAACTTTGCACGGTATCAACGATATCATTTTATCGTCGGGTCTGGCAGTTGACTACGAGCAAGTTAGTAAGGAGGCTGAAAAAATGAGACGGGGAATGACCCGGGCCGACCGCGTCATCATCAACTTTGAAATGGGTGAGCAGTCTTGTCAATTGACGCTTGAGCTTGATAAACAGGAAGCGCAGAAAAGTCATGGATTATGTCGGGGAAAGGCAGCTGATGTTGCCAATCTACCTGCCGGTGAAATCTACTATGTCCCTAAAAGTGCTCAGGGGGATTTTCCATTGCAATATGACGATGGCTCGATTGGTCGGATGGAAGTGAATGATGGACGCATTCAGAAGGCAGTGCTGTTGATCGGTCATCAGGAAACAATCGATCAGCACAATGCAAAACTGGAATCAGATCCGGTAACCGGTGAAATCGGTGAGCTCGGGTTTGGAACTCAGGTGCTTCCCCCATCCGGGAAAGATATTCAGGATGAGAAAATCCTAGGCACATTGCATGTCGCCACGGGGCGAAGCGATCACCTGGGAGGTCATCTAACTCCGGATTTATTCCAGGAAAAGATGAATGCCACTCACGACGACATTCTTTTTTCGCCCACTAAAACCCCTTCCATCAATGTTCCGAAAGCGGTGATGATCAAAGATGGCGAGGAAAAGGTCCTCATCGAGAATTATCAACCGGTCTACATGCGCACGCTCCTGGATTCATGAGTTTCTACGAATCCGATAAGGCAGTTTCTGAATACCTGTTGTTTCATTACGGTTCAGCTGCAGAGGTTCTGCCTTATGACTTTGGGCCGGTAGATGCCCTTAACTATCCGGTTCGATGCATCAGTGAGTGTCTGTACCCGGAGGCATTACCGGGTGAGGGTAGAGCACTCGATCTGGGGTGTGCTGTGGGACGTTCCTCATTTGAATTTGCCCGCCATTTTACTGAAGTCATTGGTATTGATTATTCCCATAGATTCATTCATGCGGGACAAACTTTGGTAGCGAAGGGGCAGTTGAACTATACATTTCGAATCGAAGGTGATCTGGAGCAAGCTACTGTTGCCACAGTGCCGGAAGAAATCAATCGGACACGAGTCCAATTCGAACAGGGTGATGCCATGAATCTTCGCCCGGATCTGGGGCAATTCGATGCTGTCCTGGCAGCAAACCTGATCGACCGCCTACCTGAACCCAAGTCTCTGCTGGAACAGTTCGCCGGTATGGTCAAACCGGGAGGGCAACTGATTCTGACTTCTCCCTATACCTGGCTGACAGATTATGCTTCTAAGGAGCAATGGCTTGGCGGACAGATCCTGGACGGCAAATCCATTCGGACGATTGAGGCGGTCACAAGTATTCTTTCAAATAATTTTGAGATGGTTCTCCGGAAGGATTTACCCTTTCTCATTCGGGAACATGCCCGAAAATTCCAATGGAGTGTCGCAGAAGCCACGGTGTGGAGACGGAAAGACGCTTAACTCAGGAACGGTGATTGACCGATGATTCGTCATCCTCTAGTGTCCTCATTTTTTCTTCGCGAGGATGCATTTCTCCCGCAGAACAGTTTATTTCCCGGTTTATGAAAATTCTTATTTGTGATCCGATTTCCCCCAAGGGAATCGAGCGATTGAAAGCCCAATCTGAGCTGGAGGTGCATGTCTGTGACAAGCCACCCGAAAAGGAGGAGTTGATATCTTTAATCCAGGATGCGGTGGCGGTCATTGTTCGCTCTGAAACTAAGATTCCTGAAGAAGTTATGCTGGCGGCCCCGAATCTGAAAGTTGTGGGACGCGCTGGGGTCGGGGTGGACAACATTGATGTGGAAAGCGCCACCAAACGGGGAATTGTTGTGATGAATACCCCAAGCGGGAATACCATTTCCACGGCTGAGCTTACTTTTTCCATGTTGATGGCCTCAGCTCGGAAAATCCCTCAGGCTAACATGTCTATGAAGGCGGGTGAATGGAACCGCAAGGCGTTCAAAGGGACTGAGTTGTATAATAAAACTCTCGGCATTATCGGTTTGGGCCGAATTGGGAGTGAGGTAGCCAGACGGGCTGTGGCCTTCGGAATGAGAATTCTGGGTTATGATCCTTACCTGACGCTTTCAAGGGCCAAGGCCTTACAGCTCGAACTGGCTGAGTTGGATGAAATTTATCAGCGGTCCGATTTCATTACGGTTCATATTCCTATGACCCCGGAAACCAAAGGAATGCTCAACAAAGCCGCATTCAGTAAAATGAAACGGAACGTCCGTCTGATCAATTGTGCCCGTGGAGGGATTATTGATGAAAACGACTTGGTGGAAGCGGTGGAGAAAGGGCAAGTAGCGGGTGCGGCGCTGGATGTTTATGAAAAGGAGCCATTGGATTCGGAGAGCCCTCTCCGGAAATCCTCTCAGATCATTATGACTCCCCATTTAGGAGCCAGTACTTCTGAAGCACAGGAGAATGTCGGCATTGAAGTGGCTGACATAATATCTGATTACGTGCTGAACGGAGTTGTAGCCAGTGCCGTCAACATTCCGAGTATGGATGCGAAGACCTATGAGTTGGTCAAACCTTACCTTGAGCTCGGTGAAAAACTCGGTCGTCTGGTTTCACAGTTGGCTCCGGATCGAAATGACAAACTCGTGATTACTTATGGAGGAAGAGCCACCGAGATTCCCACCGATCCAGTGACCCGAATGGTGCTGACGGGATTCCTCAGATCTGTAGGGGGCCTCGAAGTCAACCAGGTGAACGTGCGTGCACTCGCCGATTCCATCGGTTTAGTGGTTGAAGAGACTCAATCCAACGAAAAAACGAATTTCAATGAATGGCTGCATGTGGCGGCTTATTCCGGAGAAGAAAAGATTTCGGTTGGCGGGGCTTTGTTCGGTTCGGCTTACCAACCGAGAATTGTGAGGTTGAATGGACAACCGGTGGAAATTGTTCCGGAAGGCTTCATTTGTCTTCTGACGAACGCGGATCGCCCGGGCATCGTTGGCCACATTGGAACCATGTTGGGTAATCATGGGGTCAATATCGCCAGCATGAGTCTTAATCGGGATTCTGAAGGGGGGCGTGCTCTGACTGTCCTGAATCTTGACAGCGCACCTCCTTCCGATCTGATTCTGGAAATGAAAGCTGACGAACATCTGAGTCACATTCGGATTGTTAATCTTTGACTGGCATCATAGGATATTCTGAATTTATTTTCTTTTTGAAGTTACTTTTTTCCTCAATGTGGATTGATTAAATGTCGGCTATGTTAAAATTAACCCGTCTAATGGGAAGGCACTTCATCTTGAAGTTGGGGATTGCCCGGATCTTACTGCTTATCAGCTTCTCATTTTATTCCAGCTCGGTTGCTCAAGATAATGTGGAAATCGATGGCTCTCCTATATGGATTCAAGCCAATGGATTTACCATCACAGAGAAGGAATTCCAAAGTGCCTTTGATATTTCGACGAGAGCGACGGCAGCGAAAGGAAGCATTCTCTCACCTGCCGAAAGCGCCATCGCCAAAGTCAAGATGCTGGAGAATTTGGTGATAACTGAGATGTTGATTCTTCGAGCAAACGAAACTGACCGGAAGAAAACCAAGAAAAAACTCGAGCAGACCGTGGGGCTTTACCGAAAGACCTATCCCAATCAGGAGCAATATGTATCACGGTTGAGGGCAATGGGGATACCGTCGGAGGAAGTTTTTCTTGCCATGCTGTGGAATCGTCTTCTACGCGAAAGCGTTATTGAGAGGGAACTGGAACCGAAGATCCACGTTTCCAAATCTCGGATTGCTGAATATTATCGAAATGAAATCGTCCAATTCCTCATTCCCGAAACCTTCCATGTGCAACATATCCATTTTGCCAATAGGGATCCTAAAGGAAATGGTTTTTCCGAGTTTATACTGGAAGAAAAGAAAAAACTGCTGGAATCACTAAGGAAAAGGGCAGAGGAGGGAGAGTCCTTTTCGGAGTTGGCATTGAAGCATTCTGATGATGGATCCACAAAAGGACAGGGAGGGAAGTTTACATTCCAGTCCGGAAAAATCGCGCCGGAGATCGAATCTGAAACGACTCGATTGTCACTTGGAGGATTGAGTGGCGTTTTTTCTACCCAATACGGTTTTCACATCCTCAAATTGAATAAGGTAATTCCGTCTCGAACTCAGGAATTGATGGAAGTCGAAGATGTTGTTCGAGGTGTCTTGAAAAAACGCGCAGTCAGTCGGAATTTGCCGGGCTTGATCCATCAATTGGCTGAAGCATATTCCATCAAATCCACTGATGCCGTGCCGTTTCCGTTTCGCATGAAATAGGTGTGGAATCTGATGTTTCACCCCTTGAAGTCTTTCCAATCGATAAAAGACTGGCTTTGCAATTACCTTCATTTTAGGATGTTTTAATCTATTCGGATGGAATGAGTGGCATGACGGTTGCCTTCCAAACCGGAAATAAGGGAAGGATTTATCGGATTGACTGCATTAACAAATAATATGAAGCCAAAGACCGCCACAATACTATTGGCCATTATCTGCCTGGGGTTGGGCTTGGGGATGATCTTTCAGCAGACGACTGCCGTAAAAGCGGGCAAAGAAGCGGAAACTCAGCAAAACGCACTGAAAAAGAAGATCACAGAACAAAACATAGTACTCGATTCGAGCGGGAAAAAGCTTGAGGTTTTGGAGAAAAACAACCGGAACATACTGTCTAAGCTTGAGAAAACGGGAGAGGCTCTCAAGACCAGAGAGCTTGATTTGAGCCACTTGGAAAAATCTCTGGAAGATGCATCAAAGGAGGCCGAGTTGGCGGAGAAGAAATCACAGGAAGAGCTTGGTGCTAGAAATCAGAAGATTCGGGACCTTGAAGAACAGAATGATCAATTGAATCAGGAAAAATCCGGCTTTGAGTTGGCAATTGACGATTTACAGAATCGGATTGTCGCCACAATGGATCAGCTTGAGTCGGCGGAAGGTGACCGGGAATTTCTGTTGGTTGAACTGAAACGTCTCAATGAAGAGAAAAACGAGATGGAAAGGCAGTTGTCGAATTTGGACCTACTCAAAGAACAGCTCAGTAAACTTAAAAAGGAGATTTCTATCCAAAAAAGGCTGGGTTTTCTTAAAAAAGGCCTCATTGGTATTTTCAGTAAAAAAGGTGGACAACGGCTGAAAGAAGCGATCAAACCCAGAATCGTCACGACGAATTATGATCTTAATGTCGAAATTAAACGATCGGGAGAAGTGGAAACGCCATCGACAGAGCAACCATGACCTTTCTGGTGAATGCGGTTTTACGAATCCTTGAGATTGTTCTGAGATCCACCCCAAGTCTTTAATGGATGCTTCGAAAAGATTGACGGATTCCTTCGGTCGAGCGATGGGTGACCTCCGGATCAGCGTTACGGATCGCTGTAACTTTCATTGTTTATACTGTCTGCCAGAAACCGAAGCGGCCGCCGATTTCTATATGAAACAGGCCTCGATGGGGGCTTCGCAGGACGAGTCTGTTCCCATTCTCCGGCAGTGGAAGCCCAAATCCCAGATTCTCAATTATGAAGAAATTGTTCGAATTGTGAGGATTTTGGCTCCCTATGGATTATCCAAAATCCGATTGACCGGGGGGGAACCCATGCTGAGGCGGAATCTGGATCAACTCATTGCGGGGCTGTCTGCCATCGAAGGAGTGCGGGACCTGGCCATGACCAGTAATGGGTTTCGGTTCTTGGAAAAAGCACAGTCCTTAAAACAAGCAGGATTGAAACGAATGACTTTCAGTCTGGATTCACTGGATTCGAAAGGGTTTAAGAAAATGACCGGTGTCGCTGCTCTGGATTCGGTTCTCGATAGTATTGCGATTGCCAAGGATTTAGGGTTTGATCCCATCCGAATTAATGCCGTGGTCATTCGAGGAATGAATGATCATGAGATCAGTGATCTCGCGGCCTTTGCTCAAAAGCATAAGGTATCCATGCGTTTTATTGAATTTATGCCCTTGGATGCAGGTAGGTCATGGCAGAAAAGTCTGGTAGTCACCGGCGAGGAGATTATGGATCATCTACACAGTCGTTTCGACTTGGTTCCGGTTGCGGCGATCAACGATTCTGAAACGGCAACACGATGGCGGTTTCGCGAAACTCCAGAAGCTGAAATCGGAATCATTGCTCCAGTATCCAAACCTTTCTGTCGTTTCTGCAATCGATTACGATTGACTGCGGACGGGCATATCAGAACATGTTTGTTCAGTCTTGAGGAATATGACTTGAAACCTTTGCTGCGGGGGGGGGCGGATGATATGCAAATCCTGAAATTCATTAGAGATGCCGTGCTTCTCAAAGAAGAACGTCACCACATTGGTGAGTCGAGTTTTGTCCAGCCTGTCAGGACCATGAGTGGTATCGGGGGTTGAGTGATACTTGACTCGATTCGCCGATTCATCATAGTTTACCGCCCGATATGAAAATCAGCTGAGATTTAAATGCCGACTTACGAATATATTTGTCAAAAATGTGGATTTGAGTTTGAAGAATTCCAATCCATGTCTGCAGATGTGCTGACTGTCTGTCCTAAACCAGTGTGCCCCAAATCAAAGACCCGATGGGGGAAAGGGACCGTCAAGCGTCAGATTGGAACGGGGGCCGGGGTGATATTCAAAGGAAGCGGTTTTTACGAAACCGATTACCGGAGTTCGAATTACAACGAAGCTGCCAAAAAAGACAAAGAAGCTCAGACCAAGAGCAGCGAAAAAAAATCGGATTCGAAGAAAAAGGACTCGAAAGGGAAAAGCAGCTCTTCCAAAAAAGCGAAAAAATCTACCAACTAGAAAGCACGAATTCGCTTATATAAGCCCAGTGAGTGGCCTGTTTTCCGATTCGGTGCGACAAAACTGCTGAATGTGGAATTTTCTATCAACGCCCTGCTCATCTGTGCCGCTGTCCATACTGTTTATCCAGTTGGCCGTTGTAGGGCATGGAAGCAGTTTTACTTCTGGGTGGTTCAGCCCACACTCGGAAGATGTAGCCCGCAGTAGCTCCGGGCAATTTGTTGTTTTCAGGGCTGGCGGGAAACCGGGGGGCTCCAGTCATCGCATTATTCCACAGGAGTATCAGAATCACAAACTCCTGGCCATTTCCTGTGAACGAATCAAACAGGCAGTATTAGAGTCTTTTGGTTTGAAAGATTCGTGGAACGGGCAAATTACCGGTCACGGTAAGGTTAAAATCTATTTTGAAGAAAAGCCCAGGGAAAAGTTACCACCTGTAGTGGTTCAAAGGGTCTATTCTCCGGCCAGAATGGGAGTGATTGCCGGGTGGCAATATCGGGTACTGGTCAATGGTGTTGTAGAAGAAGAAGTCATGGTCAGAGCCATTGTTCAGATTGTTCTGGAAACCATTACCACTCGCCCGGGACAAAATAAACTGGCAGAGATCCCGCCTTGGTTGATCGAGGGTTTGGTTCAGTTCCTGAAAAACCGTCCCGGCCCGTCCTTGGTCCCGACTTCGGAAATCGGAAGAGGGAACTCCTCTCCTTATTACTTTGCCGATTCCAAGTGGAAAGGTAAATCTCCCGGAGATTTGTTTCCGCATTATAAAACGGATCAGAGAATCCATCGCTATGCCCCTTTTAAGGAAGTTCGAAGTCGAATCTCAGGTAAAACTCCTCTCACTTTTTCACTGTTAAGTTATCCGGATTCCGAGTTGTTCGAAGGGGATTCATGGCAGACTTACAAGGACTTTTCACACATTCTCTTCCATCAGTTGAAAAGCATGAAACAAGGCTCAGCCTATTTTAAGGAGTTTCTGAACTTGATTCCAAACTACCTGAATTGGCAACTGGCTTTCCTGGAAGCCTTCGGGGAAATCTTCACACGTCCGATCGATATTGAGAAATGGTGGGCTGTAAACCTCATGCTCTTCCTGGAGAAAGAGGATATGAACTATTGGCATAAATGGTTGGCGATGGAGCGGCTCGACCAGCTTTTGAAGATACCCGTGAATCTTAGGGTCCAGCGCAATTCAGCTCCGATTCAGTCCACCGTCAGTCTTTCCGATGTTATCCGAGAGTGGAATCTTGGACAGGTACGCGAAGCCTTTTTACAGAAGATGCTGGGACTGCAGGCATTGCGTATTCGGACCCCTCCCCGAATCGCACTTTTGGTGGATGGATATCTAGAGGTCATACGGGTTTATGTCGCGAAAACTCAGCGCCTTGACTGGAATCGAAATGGCAAAGGCCTCGGGGACAGAAATCTTCGGGTGTTGATATCGGGATTATTGAAACGGCTCGAAACGCTGGAAGAAAACCGAACGGCCTTGGCTGCCGAATATTCGGTGATTCCGGAGGGGGCAGCAGAAACCCAAGTTAAAGATTCACCCGGAAATCCGGAATCTGTCCCTCTTGACAGGTCATAACAGCCCTTTATATTGCTCCCTTCATGAAGGATCCAGCCACTCAAGAAATTACGAAAGCTTCCCAGAAAGTTGGGAATTCTACAGAGGACCTGAAGGTTTTCAAGGCCTGTAATCGAGAGTGGTGGGGGGCGGTGTCGGAAGAGGATTGGAATGATTGGCGATGGCAACTCAAGAATCGTATTCAGCGCTTATCCCAACTTGAGTCGTTCGTTTCTCAACTTTCTGAAGAAGAAAGAAACGGGGCACTGTTGTCAGGATCCAAGTTGGCTCTAGGTATCACGCCTCACTTTGCAACCCTGATGGACCCTTCGGACAGTGCTTGTCCGATACGGCGTCAGGTTGTCCCGAATATTGAAGAAACTCAGACCTCGTCCTGGGAAATGGCGGATCCCTGCGGAGAGGATTCCCATTCTCCAGTCTCTGGAATTGTGCACCGGTATCCGGATCGGGTTTTGTTTCTGGTGACGGATCGCTGTGCCTCCTATTGCCGATATTGCACTAGATCGCGACTGGTCAGTAATGCCTCGGGCTATGATTTTCATCCCAATTTAGACAGACAGCTCGATTACATCCGAAAGACCCCACAGATTAGAGATGTATTGTTGAGCGGGGGAGATCCTCTGCTGTTAAGCGATTCCAAGCTCGAATTTCTCCTGAAGGAGCTGCGTTCCATTCCTCATGTGGAATTTGTAAGAATCGGATCCCGTATTCCGATTTTTCTACCTCAGCGCATCACCGAATCCTTTTGTGAGATGCTCAGGAAATTTCACCCACTCTTCATCAGTATTCACTGCAATCATCCCGCGGAGTTGACTCTGGAAGTTAAGCTGGCCTTGACTCGGCTGGCTGACGCCGGTGTGCCTTTGGGAAATCAATCTGTATTGTTGAAAGGCGTGAATGACGATGTCGATGTCATGAAAGTCCTGATTCATAAATTACTGATGTGCCGTGTTCGTCCGTATTACCTTTATCAATGTGATCTCATTGCGGGATCCTCACACCTGAGAACCAGTGTTAGAAAGGGATTGGAAATTATGGATCAATTGAGAGGACATACTACCGGGTATGGCATTCCACAGTATGTTATAGATGCTCCGGGCGGAGGCGGTAAGGTGCCTGTTAATCCTGAATATATCCTGAGCCATAATGACGAACGGCTCGTGATCCGTAATTTCGAAGGGAAAATTTTCGAATACCCGGAAATCCCCGACACTTGTTCGGAGAAAAAAAGTTGCCAGAATATATCCGAAGCTGAACTCGTTTGAAGAAGGACCCAAGCACGCCGGAAAAGTGGTTCCTGATTGAAACAGGCAAAGGGGAACCCTGTTTCAATATGGCATTCGATGAAGCGCTGATTCACCAATCCGTTGATTTTCCCCGGCCGGTTCTTCGCTTCTATGGATGGGATCGCAAGGTCAGTTCCTTCGGTTACTTCCAATCTTACTCTGAAATCCGTCAAAAGCTGCCAGAGGAAGATCTGGTTAGACGCCCCACCGCGGGGGGCGTCGTCAGACATCATCAGGATTGGACCTACACCCTGGTATTTCCAAGAGAGCATTGGTGGTATCGAAACAAAGCGGAAGACAGTTACAGGATGCTTCATGAGTGGGTCCAAGCGGCGATGCAGCAGTTGGGACTTCCAACTTCTCTTGCATCTTCATCTAACTCACCACGTCCCGGACATTGTTTTCCGGGCGCACAAAAACACGATCTAACCCGCAATGGAGTCAAACTTGCCGGTGCAGCACAGCGACGACATCGAGACGGATTGTTGATTCAGGCGTCGATTCAGAATACACCCCAGACTGTTCAGCGAAAGCAATGGGAAACAACAATGTTGGAAGTTGCCACCCGAGTCTGGAATGTGGAATGGTGTCCTCTGAAAGTGAATTCAGAACTCCGGAATCGTACTGCGGAGCTAATGGACGCCAAATACTCGACTCCTGGATTCCTGGAAAATCGCTGAGAACGGTGGGAAATCCTGAATGTTGACAAGGAGGGAACCGGTGGTTAGGTTCAGCCAACGTGACTTACTCGACAAAATGTCTGACTGAGCAGAAATTTGCGGACAAACTCAGCGATAGCGGTTTGCGCTACACGACTCAGCGGTATCAGATTTACAGTATTCTTTTAAGTCGGCAAGACCATCCCACTGCCAATGAAGTTTACCAGCAGACCAAAGAAAACCATGAAGATATTTCCATGGCGACGGTTTACAATACCTTGGAAACCTTGATAAAATGCGGATTGGTCAGGGAGGTTAACCTGGAAAAGACCGTTACTCGCTATTGTCCGAATATGAAGGACCACTGGCACTTTTATTGTGAGAACTGTGGGAAAGTCTTCGATATGGACGTGGATCGTCCGGCTCTTTCGGGTAGTGTTACCGCCCCTTCAGGTTTTACAATAAACCAGGTTGAGGTCGCGGTCCGAGGCGCCTGCCAACAGTGTCCCGATGGAGAGAATAAAGTTTGCCGAAAGTTTGACGATTTCAGTGACAATTAATCGATCTGAATTTTCTTTCGATCTTGGGGATTAGATAAAAACTTCACTCTAATTCACCCATTCCTGCCGTGTTTTTAATCAAAATAGGTTTTTCCGGCATTTATCTTAAAAATTTCTTGAACCGTGGTTGATATTCCCTAATTTGTAATTAGAATAATTCTAAATAACGGTTTGAACCGATTAGTCTTCAGGTCAGCCTGCAGATTTTATTTATAATGAGCGAAACAACAGAACAGGCGATCCATGACGCAGTCAATCAGGACTACAAATATGGATTCGTCACTGACATAGACACAGATTCGATTCCACCTGGATTGAATGAAGAGACCATTCGGACGATTTCGGGTAAAAAGAATGAACCTGAATTCCTGTTGGAATGGCGATTGAAAGCCTACCGTCACTGGTTGAAGATGAAAGAGCCGACTTGGCCTCACGTCAAATATAACCCGGTGAATTTCCAGGAAATCGTTTATTTCTCTGCACCAAAGAGCAATAAGGATGGCCCTAAAAGCTTGGATGAGGTCGATCCCAAATTGCTGGAAACCTATGAGAAATTGGGCATTCCACTCCACGAACGGGCTCGGTTGGCGGGTGTGGCTGTGGATGCTGTTTTCGACAGTGTATCGGTTGGCACTACTTTCAAAGATCAGTTGGCGGAACAGGGAATACTGTTCTGTTCATTTTCAGAGGCGGTAAGGGAACACCCCGAACTTATCCGGAAATACCTCGGAACGGTGGTGCCTTACACCGATAACTTCTACGCGGCATTGAACTCGGCCGTTTTCAGTGACGGATCGTTCTGCTTTATTCCCAAAGGAGTGCGTTGCCCAATGGATCTGTCCACCTATTTCCGCATTAATGCAGCTAACACGGGGCAGTTTGAAAGAACCCTGATTGTTGCTGAAGAAGGAAGTAGTGTCAGTTATCTGGAAGGTTGTACAGCTCCGATGCGGGATGAGAACCAACTGCATGCAGCGGTTGTAGAGTTGGTGGCCCTTGATCGAGCTGAAATAAAATACTCAACCGTCCAGAATTGGTATCCTGGAGATGAGGAGGGCAAGGGAGGTATCTATAATTTCGTGACGAAACGAGGCGCCGCGCGTGGGTATAAATCCAAGATTTCCTGGACTCAAGTTGAAACAGGTTCCGCGATTACCTGGAAATACCCCAGTGTCCTGCTGCAGGGTGACCAATCCGTAGGAGAATTCTATTCCGTTGCTCTGACCAATAATTATCAACAGGCGGATACGGGAACCAAGATGATTCATATCGGTAAAGACACCCGAAGCACTATCATCTCCAAAGGTATCTCAGCAGGCAAGGGACAAAACAGCTACCGGGGTTTGGTGCGATTCATGAAAGGCGCCGAAAATGCCCGGAATTATTCTCAATGCGATTCTCTCCTGTTGGGCAATAAGTGTGGCGCTCATACTTTCCCTTATATTGAAGTGAAAAACCCTTCCGCCAAAGTGGAGCATGAAGCCACGACCTCCAAAATCGGGGAAGACCAGATATTCTATTGCAACCAGCGTGGGATTTCAACTCAGGATGCCGTTAACATGATCGTCAACGGATTCTGTAAGGAGGTTTTCAAAAAACTTCCTATGGAATTTGCCGTTGAGGCGCAGGCTCTATTAGGAGTGAGTTTGGAAGGTAGTGTCGGTTAATCTATTTCCTGTGGTGGATTGTTTTTTTGTTTAGACCCTTATACATTTTATGAGTAGTGAAACGTTATTAGAGATTAATAAATTGAAGGCGGGAATCAACGGTCAGGCGATTCTTAAAGGAATCGATCTGACGGTGAATGCCGGGGAGGTTCATGCGATCATGGGACCCAATGGCAGTGGAAAAAGCACTTTGGCCCAAGTTCTGGTCGGACGCGAAGAATACGAAGTAAGTGAGGGAAAGGTAACTTATCAGGGTAAAGATCTTCTCGATATGTCGGTTGAAGATCGAGCCCGGGAAGGGGTTTTCCTGGCATTTCAATACCCAGTCGAGATTCCCGGTGTCAATGGCACCTACTTTCTTCGTGCGGCTTATAATGAACAACGTAAATATCGTGGCGAAGAAGAATTGGATGCCGTCGATTTTCTGGCACTGGTTAAGGAAAAAATGAAAGTCCTCGAATTGCCGCCGACTTTGTTACAACGACCCGTGAATGAAGGATTCTCCGGTGGGGAGAAAAAGCGGAATGAAATATTTCAGATGGCGGTTCTGGAACCGACTCTGGCCATTTTGGATGAGACAGATTCAGGACTGGATATCGACGCATTGAAAACGGTGGCCGAAGGGGTGAATAAGCTGAAGAACAGTCGGAACGCTCAGATTGTCATCACTCATTACCAACGACTCCTGAACTATATCGTGCCTGATTTTGTACACGTCCTTTACGACGGGAAACTGATCAAATCCGGGGGCAGGGAATTGGCATTGGAATTGGAAGAAAGAGGTTACGACTGGGTTGTCGCGGAGGCCTCTTCAACGGCGGCACTGGCTTCCTGATTTACCATGATGACTCACACCCTACAAACTCCTTCCGATGGTGTCATCGGAGATTACGTCCGAAGTCACGAGTCGTTTCTAAAAGAACTGGATTCGGAACAACCCTCTTGGCTGAGATCGATACGCAGTTCTGGGATAGCCCATTTTTCGGAGCAGGGATTTCCTGGAACGGATCAGGAAAAATGGAAATACACAAATCTTGCCTCACTCCGTAAGACTTGTTTTCCCCCGGTGGCCGGATCCGAAATTTCGGAAGAACAACGGGTGGAAATCTTATCAAGAATTCCAGAGAAGTTGGAAGGAGAACGATTGGTGATTGTGGATGGAGTGCATTGTGGCTCGTTGTCCGAAAGATCAAATAATCTGAAATTTCAATTCCTTCCTTTTTCTTCCATGGTGAAGAATTCGGATAACCGGGTGGATTCTTACCTGGGACGACATATCCGCCATGACCAGAATCCGATCGTCGCATTAAACAGTGCTTTTATAAGAGAAGGAGTTTTTCTTGAGATGCCTTCAGGTCTTCAGATCGAACAACCTCTTCATATTTTCTATGTCGATACTGGAAAGAAATCAGGATCTGCGGTTCACCTTCGACACCTCTTCATTGCTGGATCCAACAGTCGAGTGGAGATTTTCGAACACTACATCAGTCTGAATGAATCCCACGGTTTCACCAATGTTGTCACTGAAGTGTTTGTCGGCGAGAATGCCTCGCTGGAACATATCAAGTGGCAGGATCAGAATCGGACTTCCTATCATATTTCCAATCTGGCGGTTGCTCAGGAAAGTGGAAGCCGATTTACTTCCCACTCAATCTCCACGGGGGCGGCGATTTCCAGAAATGATATTCATATCAAGCTGGTGGGGGAGAGAACAGAGTCTTTCCTTTACGGGCTTTACCTGGGACGTGGAAATCAGTTAGTGGATCATCATACCGTTGTAGATCACCTCAAACCCAATTCGGAGAGCGAGGAAATTTACCACGGAATTCTATGTGAAAAGTCACATGGTGTGTTCAACGGCAGAATCCACGTACATTCCGAGGCACAGAAAACCAACGCCAAACAATCCAACAGGAATTTGCTGTTGTCTCGGGATTCCTGGATTGACACCAAACCGGAACTGGAAATTTATGCGGATGATGTTCGTTGTACTCACGGTGCTACCGTTGGACAAATGGATGAACAGGCGGTATTTTATCTGAGAGCCAGAGGGATACCCGAACCGGCCGCCCGAAGAATACTTGTAGGCGCCTTTGCGGGTGAGATTACACAACGTATTCCGCTGGCCTCGGTTAGACAGTCACTACAGAGTTATTTGTTGGAAGAATTGAGTCGTATTCCCCTGGAAATTTGTTCCCGGTGAGAATTCAATTACTTCTGTCCATAAGGGGTTGAGCTGGAAGCTAACCCAACCTGATATTACACTTGGATTCCATGTTTGACGATATTGACGATTTATACCAACAGGTCATTCTGGACCACAACAAGAGTCCTCGGAATTTCCGAGTGATCGAAGACGCTGACTATGTCGCCAAGGGACACAATCCACTTTGTGGAGATGAAGTGGAAGTGTATTTGAAAATGGACGGCGACCGAATCGAAGACCTGAGTTTTCAGGGTTCGGGCTGCGCCATTTCCAAGGCTTCCGCCTCGTTGATGACAACCTTGGTGAAAGGTAAATCAGTTGAAGAGGCCAAGCAATTGTTCGCTGAGTTCCGTGAAATGGCCACCACGGGGAATATTCCGGACGGGGGCCTGGGCAAACTCGAGGCACTGGCAGGAGTTTATCAGTTCCCGGCAAGAGTTAAATGTGCCGTGTTGGCATGGCATGCCATGGCAGAACGACTGAACGGCTCAGAAGAATCTATATCAACAGAATCTTAGAATGAATTCATCAGAATTAATCCCTCTCAATCGGGAATGTCACGCCATCCGGATTCCCAGTGGTGACTCTGTGGTGTTGCAGGAAGGGTTCAAGGTCAGAATCACTCAATCCTTGGGCGAAACCTATACGGTAGTCTGCGAGACGGGTGAGTTGGTCCGAATTCAGGGAGTCGACGCCGATGCTCTTGGATTAAAAGGCTGGCGCGATAAAGTGGACTCAGGGGAAGAAGCCGTCTTCGAAGGAGATGTGGATAAGGATTTAATCTGGGATCAGATGAAGAATTGTTATGATCCTGAAATTCCCGTGAATGTTGTGGACTTGGGCCTGATCTACGATTGTGATGTCGAAGCTCTTGAAAAAAAGGGTGAGAATAAAGTTAACATCAAAATGACGCTGACAGCTGCGGGATGTGGCATGGGGCCGGTGATTGCGGGAGATGTTGAAGCCAGAGTGCGGACTGTGCCGGGAGTTACCGATGTTAATGTTGAATTAGTTTGGGACCCTCCCTGGGGGCAGGCAATGATGTCGGAAGCCGCCAAACTTCAATTGGGTCTTCTTTAGATTAGGTGTTGGGAACAAAAACTACTCATGGAGGATACCGCCGTTTTATCTGAAATTGAATCCGGACAGGAGAGAATCGACTTGATCAGAAAGGATTTCCCCATTCTGGATCAATCGGTGCGGGGCCATACTCTGGCCTATTTGGACAATGCGGCCACAACTCAGAAACCACGGGTCGTCATTGAGGCCATAAAACGGTATTATGAGAAGGATAACAGCAATGTTCATAGAGGCATTCACGAACTGAGCAACCGGGCGACGGCAGCTTACGAAAATGCACGTGTCCGTGCGGCTTCATTTATTAATGCAGGCAGCTCAAAAGAAATCATCTTTACCCGGGGAACTACCGAAGGCATCAATCTCGTCGCTTCATCCTGGGGTAGGAAGAATCTGAAATCCGGTGATGTCATTCTGCTTTCGGAAATGGAGCATCACAGCAATATGGTCCCTTGGCAGTTGCTTGCTGAAGCGACCGGCGCTGATATTTGCTATATCCCGGTAACCGGTCGAGAGGGTCTTTTGGATCTGAGTGGGCTGGATGACCTTCTGAGTGAACGAGTGCGCATTCTTTCTTTAATCCACATATCCAATTCTCTGGGCACAATTAATCCGGTAACCGAAATCTGCCGAAAAGCAAAAGAGAAGGGAATCGTCACTCTAGTGGATGCCGCTCAGACTGTCGGACATCAACCTCTGGATGTACAGGAAATCCAGTGTGATTTTCTGGCCTTTTCCGGTCATAAGATGTGCGGTCCAACCGGAATCGGTGTCTTATACGGACGTGAACAGCTCCTTGAAGCCATGCCGCCTTATCAGGGGGGGGGAGAAATGATTTCCAATGTGGAGTATCACCAGAGTCGCTGGAATGAGATCCCGCATAAATTCGAGGCGGGCACTCCGAATATGGCTGGTGCCGTAGGGCTGTACACAGCCATGGATTACCTGGATAAACTGGGCCGTGATTGGATTGATGAAGCGGACCGGGAGCTGGCAGACTATGCGGTGAACCGTTTAAAAGAACTTCCTGAACTTGAAATTCTGGGTCCCCCCACCGGACGAGCCGGCATTGTCAGTTTTCTCATAAAAAATGTGCATGCCCACGATATTGTCACTCTGACGGATCGATGTGGAATCGCACTTCGAGGGGGGCACCACTGCAACCAACCCTTGATGCGGAAACTGGGGGTTGAATCCACAGCCCGAGCCAGTTTCAGCTTCTACAATACAACTCAGGAAATCGATCGTCTGGTCGAGGCGTTAAAGGAAATTCAGAAATTTTTCAACCAATGAGCAAGGGTGTAACTACGGGTGCGAAGGAAAGAGAATCCCGCGAGCAGAAAGTGGGGCCGGATTCGACAATGTCCGAAGTGCTGAACGCCTATCCATGGGCTCATCGAGCCTTGTTTACCAAGTACCACATAGGAGGGTGCAGCAGTTGCAGTTTTCAAATGGACGAGACCATCAAGGACTTGTGCGCCCGTAATAATGCGCTGGATGTCTCCGAAGTAGTGTCCTTCTTAAGCCAAAGCCACCGGAAGGATCTGGAGATGATGATGGCTCCAGGGGATTTGTCCAATCTATTAAAAGAAGAAAAATCAGAGGAATCTCTAAAGGTGGTTGATGTCCGGTCGCGCGGGGAATGGGAGGCGACTCACATTGAGGGTTCGATTTTTCTTTCGCAGGATTCCATGCAGGAAATCCTCGCTCATTGGCCACGGGAAAACAAATTGGTGATCGTGGATCACGTAGGTAAACAGGCGCTTGATGCCGCCGCTTTCTTCGGAGGTCATGGGTTCACTGAAGTGAAATGTCTGGAGGGAGGGATCGATGCCTGGTCACAGAAGGTCGATTCTTCGATTCGGCGGTATCGAATGGCTTGAGTGACCATCAACTTGTATACAATAGAACTGAAGTTGCAGCCATGGATCAGCAGGAATTTGAAAATAAAGTCAGGGAAGTCCTGAAAGATACTGAAAACAGGGGGGAATTGGCGGATGCCGATGTTTCGGGAGCTGTAGGCAGTGCGGGGTGTGGAGACATCATGCAGATGTGGATCAAGTTCAAGGAGGAGAATGGAAGACGGGTCATCGATAAGGCCAGTTTTCAGTCCTTTGGATGCGAAACTGCCGTAGCCGTAGCCGGCCTTGCCTCAAAAATGATTCTTGGAAAAACTGCTGAGGAGGCAATTAACCTTTCAGGGGAAGAGTTGGCTCCCGAATTGGGCGCTTTGCCTCCCATGAAGATTCATTGTTCCGAACTGGTGGAACAGACGTTGCGATCCGCATTGGAATCCGAGTTGCCGGAAGGTTGCGGCGCTCTGGAAGCAACCGAACCCAAAACAGAAAAACCTACCCAGGAACCAAGTGGAACGACTCTGCTCGAAAAATTCTCCAATTCTTCAGAAGGGGCCTCTCCCCGGATTGTATTCCTGGATGAGGAAGACAATTCCGGTTCCTGAGGGACCTCTCAAGAATTCCGAACGGGTGAAAATTCCGAATGCCTGGGATTTCCCAGCAGAGAGGGTTTTTCTTAGGTGGTTTCCCCCTAAGAAATAAGATCGCTGACCATAGAGCGTTCGTCACTCAGTTCCGCAATCGTAGCATTCAATTTTTCCCGACTGAAGTCATTCAATGGCAATTCAGGAACTACTGAAAGTTTTGTGCCGTCACTCCTTATCGGGAAAGAAGAGATCAATCCCTCTGGGACTTCATAGGATCCATCGGAACAAATGCAGAGACTGTTCCAGTCACCCTCAGCGGTGGGCTGGATGATTGACTTGACCGAGTCGACGATGGCGTTGGCAGCCGAGGCTGCGCTGGAGGCGCCCCGTGCCTGAATAATCGCAGCCCCACGCTTCTGAACGGTAGTGATGAAATCTCCCTGAAGCCAGGCATCATCCTTAATTGCATCTGCGGCCGGGGCTCCATTGATGAGGGCATTTGTGAAATCGGGATACTGAGTGGCCGAATGATTTCCCCATATTGTCATGTTGGATACCGAAGTCACGTCAACGTCGGCTTTGTTGGCCAATTGAGATTTGGCACGGTTTTCATCAAGACGCGTCATGGCGAACCAACGATCAGACGGAATTTCGGGCGCATTGTTCATTGCAATGAGGCAGTTGGTGTTGCAGGGGTTGCCCACGACCAGTGTTCGCACGTCCGAGGACGCGTTGTTCTGAATGGCCTGACCTTGGCCAACAAATATCTTACCATTAATTCCGAGTAGGTCTTTCCTCTCCATTCCTGCTTTTCTTGGCACGCTTCCGACCAGAAGAGACCAGTTGACATCCTTAAAGCCCTCATTGAGATCTGCGGTGGGGACAATGCCTTTCAAGAGAGGAAAGGCACAATCGTCCAATTCCATAACGACTCCTTGCAATGCCTTCAGAGCTGGTTCGATTTCGATCAGGTGAAGAATTACCGGTTGATTCGGGCCGAACATGGCCCCCGAAGCAATTCGAAATATCAGGGAGTATCCGATTTGCCCTGCGGCACCGGTAACAGCAATACGTATAGGTTGGTCACTCATTTTAATAACAACGGTTCTGTAAAAGTAAGGAGGGAGTATAGAAAGCCTGCATTTGCAGATGCAAGCGGGAAACTTGACTTGTTATTGCTTTCTGTTCGACATGTTTTGTTTTGAGCCTGAATCCGGAAACTGATATTAAGATTGCGATGGATTTCAAAATGGAAATCAATGGGTTGATCCTATACTCTCTACTTTTTCCGCACAATGCCTCGTAAAGCCGTCATCGATATCGGAACGAATTCCGTCAAACTGCTGATTGCGGATGTAGATGATTCCGGTGTTTGTCCGATTCTTGAGAAAAGCCTCCAGACCCGGTTGGGGCACGGTCTCTATGATTCAGGGCGGCTTCACACCGATTCCATTAAAGCCACTGTGGAAGCCATTAATGAATTCTTTACGACCACGGGACGCTTTGACCTTGCCGGCATAGGAATCATGGCGACCAGTGCGATGCGTGAAGCGGAGAATGCCCGGGAACTACTGGATGAAATTCATAAAGAAACGGGCGTTCAGGTAAAGGTGGTTTCTGGAGACGAGGAAGCCGATCTAGTTTTTCAAGGTGTGAGTCAGGATATTCGTTATTCTGGAAAACCGTTGATGATTCTGGATATCGGGGGAGGCAGTACCGAATTTATCTTAGGAGTGGGAAAAGGGGAGATCAGTTTTAAGAAAAGTTATCCGATGGGGACTGTTCGATTACTTGAGTTGCTTAATCCTTCCGATCCGCCATTGGAGGATCTGGCGAGATGCCGTGCCTGGGTCGAGTCCTATTATCATGAATCCATTCTCCCAGACATATTGAAAGTGAAGAATGAAGAATCTTCAACCCACCGGAAACTCATTGGGGTGGGGGGAACCTTTAGTTATCTTGCACGTATCATTCTGAAAACCGATGGGTTCGATCGGAGGGCCATTGAAAACCGAGTTGTTTCCAAATCGGAATTTCAAGAGTTGCTCACAAATTTCTGGAGCATCCCTTTGGATCAGCGACGTCACACCATTGGCTTACCGGGAAATAGAGCTGATGTCATTTTGATGGGACTCCTGATTTTAGAAGCGGCGTTGAATGAACTCGATCTGAATGAGTTTCACGCCAGCACAAGAGGCTTGAGGCACGGAGCCTTAGGGGCCGCTCAAGAATAAATTCACCATTTGGCGGGAGCGCCGTCTTGTCGGATGCAAGGCACGAGGAGGACGTATCCCCTCATGGGGATTCAACCGACGAGTAACGCCGCAGGCGGCATGACGCCGCCCCGCCCCTTCGGGCTGGGGTGAATTGGGCTTCTGGCTTCGTTGCTCCTCAGTCACAGAGCTTTGGCTTTGCTCCTTCGTCGCGCCTTGCCGGAAACCCAATTCGCCTCCAGCAAATGGCGAAGTTATTTTTGAGTGGTCCCTTAATTCAGTAGGCACGTTGGTTTTCTACTCCAACCAATCCACCTGAATACTATGTCAGTGACCTAGAACCCTGTGAGGTCCGACTCGGTAAGAATGTCTGATGGCTTTGGTCAGGTATTTTTTTGCTTTTCCAACAGCCGTTTGAAGATCCTGACCTTTGGCAATTCCCGCTGTGATGGCTGATGAGAGAGTGCATCCCGTTCCATGGATGCTCATTCCGGAAATCCTTCGATGGCTAAACAGAAGGAACTCATTATTACTGAAGAGGACATCGACAGCTGCTTGGTCGTCAGGTAAGTGGCCGCCTTTTATCAATACGCCGCATCCATAGTGTCGGTGTATTATTTGAGCAGCGGATTTCATATCATTCAGAGAGTGGATGGGGCGGCCTGCCAGGACCTCGGCTTCCGGTAGATTTGGGGTCAGCAAATCCACTATGGGTATCAGTGTTTTTTGAAAATTGAGGAAGTTTGTCATTAAGCGACGACCGCTGCTTGCGGCTAGAATCGGGTCCAGTACCACAAAGGGCATTCTGTCTTTATTAAGGGAGCTTAGAAACTCAGCAATTGTTTTTCTGTTCGCCTGAGAACCGACCAATCCAATTTTTAAAGCCCGTGGTGAAAATTCCTCGAAGACAGCTTCCAGTTGGGAGCGAACCATTACGGAAGGGCAGGATTGTATTTTGAGGATTCGATTGGGATTTTGAGCTGTCAGGCATGAAATGACACTTGATCCATGGACTTTAAATGCGGCAAAAGTTTTCAGATCAGCCTGAATGCCTGCTCCACCGCCACTGTCCGATCCGGCAATGGTCAGTGCGGATGAAATTGTCGTTTCGCCGGTATTAGCCATAAAAGGATTGTATCGTTATAGAACTCTTTAAACCATTCAATCCTGATTGTCATTTTATAGGGGGTGCCATTAAAATTGCGGCCAACGTGAAACTCAGCCGGTGAGCCTGTAGCGTGCGCTGTCCCCAGCGGATTTCCAGTGGAATTAGAAGCCTTTCGGCTGAGGACAGCCGACGCTACAGCAGCACTTCCCCGTATTTTTAATCGAACCCTTTATATAGGAAATGAACTTCCGGCGTTGTTCAAATGGCAACTTCAAGATAAAATCGATGAATGGATCAAAGTCGGGTTGCAGAATTGCTTAAGGAAATTGGAGTGCTGCTTGAGTTGAAGGGTGAAAACCAGTTCAAGACACGCGCCTATTCCAGTGCATCAAGGACGGTTGAGAATTTGAATGAATCCCTTGAGGAATTAGTCCGAACCGATCGCCTATCAGAGATCCGCGGAGTAGGGACAGCCCTTCAGGAAAAGATTCGTGAATTGGTCGAAACGGGTTCTTTGAAATACTATGAAGAATTGAAATCCTCGATTGATCCGGGGTTGATCGAGATGCTTGAGATTCCCGGTCTAGGTCCCAAGAAAGTGCGTTCTCTTCATCAGAAATTAGAGATAAACACGGTAGCTGCCTTGGAGGATGTCTGTCGAAATGGCAAGGTTGAAAGCCTTACAGGTTTCGGAAAAAAGACCCAGGATCGAATTCTCAAAGGAATCGAATTCCGGAAAGAACACTCCCGTTACCATTTAATTGATAATGCTCTGGTGATCGCCGACCGCATCCGCGAGCTGCTTCGCAGCCACCCGGACGTCATTCAGTGCAGTCCTGCGGGCAGTTTACGACGGCACAAGGAAGTTATCCGTGATCTGGATTTTCTGGTTTCCAGTCGTCGGGCTTCAGAAGTCATTCAATTCTTCATTGCTCAGCCGGATGTCAAAGAAATCACTGCACAGGGAGAAACCAAAGCTTCGGTTGTTTTTGATAACGGATTTCAGGGAGATCTTCGCGTGGTTTCTGATTCTGAGTTTGCATTCGCCTTGGCGTATTTTACCGGCAGTAAAGAACACAATGTCGTGATGCGGCAACGAGCGAAGGATAGGGGAGAGCGTTTGAATGAATACGGTTTATATCCATCCAGCACCGATGGGACGGATGCCCATCTGGTGTCGAAGGTGTGCCATACCGAAGAGGAACTTTTTCTGGAACTGGGGTTGGACTACATTGAGCCCGAACTGAGGGAAAACATGGGCGAGTTTGAGGCGTCCGAATCGGGAACCTTGCCGAAGTTGATTGAATGGACCCAGTTGCGAGGCTCACTCCACAATCATTCCAAATGGAGCGATGGCGATCAGAGCTTTGAGCAGATCGCGGAATTGGCTGAAGAATTGGGACTTGCTTACTGGGCCATTACTGACCACTCACGATCTTCCTTTCAAGCCAACGGGTTGAACGAAGACCGTCTTCTTCGCCAGATCGAGGAAATTAAACAATTCAATATCGAGCTGGAGAAGCAGGGTAGGGAATTCAGGTTATTGGCCGGTACGGAAGTTGATATTCTCAATGAAGGGAAACTGGATTTTGATGCAGATATTCTATCGCGGTTGGAGGTCGTGGTGGCCAGTGTTCATTCCGGGTTTACTCAATCAGAATCTGAAATGACCCGACGCCTCATTCGGGCAGTTGAGAATCCGAATGTCAATATTCTGGGGCATATGACCGGAAGACTGCTGTTAAAAAGGGAAGCTTATGCTGTCAACCAGCGTAAGGTCATTGACGCCTGTTCTGAAACAGGAACCTTCATCGAGATAAATGCCAATCCGCGCAGACTGGATCTGGATTGGAGATTATGGAACTATGCTCGAAATAAAGGCGTTCGCTGTGTCATTAATTGTGATGCCCACCGGGCGGACCATTTTGCTTTTCTAAAAGTAGGTGCTGGAATCGCCCGCAAGGGTTGGTTGACTCCCGAAGAAGTAGTTAATACCCGTCCGGTCGAAGAAGTCAGGGCTCTCCTTCGAAGCAAAAGAGAGTGATCGGACACGATCAAAGTCGTCTCCCGGCCTCAGGCAATGTCACTGACTTATGGCATTTAAGGAAATCTTGAAATAGAAGTTTCCAAAATGAAGGGATCGGCGTCGATTCACCTAAAGGTTGGAGTTTGGCGTCCAACTCTGAACTGAATATTGAAAAATACCGCCTGGACTTTCATCCAGGCGGTTTTTTGTCATTCATTCGGTTTATCCCGTGACCACGGAATTTTTTAGATTCGCTTTAGGATGATCGTCGCCGCAGTGACACTCAGGATCCCACAGCCGATCCATAGGACGGAGGGGTTCCACTCGAATAGCAACATACCCAATGCCGGACCTACCAAGAGAGCCGAAGCCCAAGTCAGGCCAAACAATCCCATGAATCGACCCCTCATATTGGAGGGGGCCAGGTTGGCTGCATAGGCCATGGTGATGGGCATGCAGATCATTTCACCAAAGGTGAACAACACCATGGAAAATGCATAGGATCCGAGCGAGTCCGCCCAAGCTACCGCACTTAGTCTCCCACCGATCAGGAGGTAGCCTATTGCCATGGTAGATCGAGGCGCCATCCTTCGAGTGTAAGATTGTCAACGGAATCTCAAAACAAATGATCAGGACTCCGTTCAGGGCCAGCAGGGTACCGTAATCCGTTTCTTGGAATCCATTGGATTTCACTTCCAGCCCGAAGGTTGAAAAATCTGCATGAATCCGAGCGCAACGGCAAAGGAAGCCATGACCACCTGAAGGAAACGTTTGTTTCCAATCGCCGCGTTCGTGGCGATCTTCAAGCCTTTCCAAAAACCATCTCTTGGACGGGAGTTTGTATGGAACTCAGTAAAATTTTCCCGCCGAGGAAGCAGATGGATCGCTATGATTCCATAGGCCAAAGAGGTGATGCCGTCTACATAGAACAACCATGAATAGGAGTATTTGGCCAGGAATCCAGCCGTTGCCGGTCCAAAAGCCCAGCCTGCATTGATGGCGAAACGATAAACCGCAAAAGCGGTCACTCGGTCTTTCTCCGGCACCAAGTCCGTAAGCAGGGCACTGCTTGCAGGACGATAGAGTTCGCCGGTGAAACCAGCCAAACTTGCCAGAAAAAGGATGCTTTTCAGTTCGGCTGCCTGTGCCAGGGAAACCATGGTTGCCGCTGAGGAAAACATGGACAATACGATTGTTTTCCGTCTGCCCAGAGTGTCCGTTAAATGCCCTCCAACGAAGGTCGCAATGAAATGGCCGAACCCATAACAAGCCATGCCGAATCCGGCCTGTGCGGTCGTGTAGCCCAAAGTTTTTAAGTGCAGTGCAAGGAAAGGGATGACAAAAGTACCGAAGCGATTGATGAACATTCCGCCGAACACGACCCAGACAGGTGCGGGAAAGCATTTGAGGATTTCCCAAAGGCTCCTTTCTCTGTTATCGGTTTCTATTTCTCGAACAGGGGTCGTCGTTATAGTAATTGTGGCGCTCATCTCATCATTGGTTGGTTGGTTTATTTATAGGTAAAAAAAACCCTGTTTGTCTTTCGACAAACAGGGTGGAAATTTTTGACTGGGATGTTACTTAGTTCATTTCCTCCTGTTTGTCGTCAGGCCCCCAAATAATAGCCATTGTGCGAAGGAGGGCAGATTGAGGATATACGACGACACTCTTTGCATCAGCAAAGACATGAAGTTTAGAATGGCATCGTTTTAAATTCATCGTGTTATTCGCAATAAGGCAGGGAACCTCCTGCCTGAGTTGAGGGTCTATGTCAATAATGTTTTCTTATTATTTCATCTCGGACAGCAAACGCCATCACACAAATGATTCTTTGTAGCGTCGGCGGTCTCATCCGAAAGGACATACAGGAACTAACATCAGGGGAACAATGTGCCAGAAATTCACAGCCCGTTGGTTTGTCGCGGCAGCGGTATGTGGGTGTACCAGTGCGGGGAGAGGACAGGTTAACGCCTTGAACTGTAG
>DUCD01000178.1:0-1167 GCA_012959985.1 Verrucomicrobiales bacterium
TCGAAAACCAAGCCTATGTCATTGGTGTGAACCGTTGTGGCAAGGATCCTGCGCTGAAGTATTCCGGACGAAGCATCATAGTGGATCCTTCCGGGGTAATCCTGACGGACGCGGGAGACCGGGAATGTTGTATCCATGCTGATCTGGATTTTAATTTGGTGAAAAAACTGCGAAAACAGCTGCCGTTTCAGGATGATTTAAAATACATTCCTCCGGTCGAAGTAAAAAGAAATTACCTGAGCGACTAACAAAATGAACGGGAAAATTTAACTTTCTCCGACAAATTTAAAAAATTGTGAGTTTAAAAAAACGGCCGCTATTCAGAAACCGCCAAAAACAAGGCAAAATCGGAAATTTCGATCGAATCGTGCGCTTTGCCGCGCAGACAATGGACAGTGTGTTTATTATGACGGCAGATGGTGCTATACTCTGGGTACAGGTTGACTTGCCGTAACGCTTAAACCCAACGATTTTTAAGAATAAGGGCCTTTGACAAGCGCTCAGATTTTGATATTTTCCTACTTCGTTTTTAATTGTGTTAATTATTGATTGGAATCCATTTCCGGCTTTTCAGGAAGCAGGGGAAACGGGCTCTGTCTACTTTTGTGTTTACTCACTCTAATGAGGGGTGAAGGCCGGGCTAGTATATGGTTCAAGTTAAAGATCAACAAAGTGCATCATTAGGGTGGTGGCAATCCAATGGGATTCCTCCCAGTTCGGAAGTGAAATTCATGGCCGAAAAGCTGGGGGATTTAAGATCCCCGGTGGCTGTCATTGATATTGATGGACGTACTGGCTTTGGTGTGGGAGGTACCGGTATATTGGGTTCAAAGGAGCCTGAATCTTTCCCTTACCGCCTCTTAGGATACATTCCCTCTTTGGCTCTGAATTCAATGGGGGATACGACTTTCTGTTCGGATCACGAAATTCGTTTTCCTTATGTCACTGGGGCCATGGCAAATGGGATTGCCTCCGTGGAGGTGGTGCTGGCAGCTGCCCGATCCGGATTTCTAGGTTTTTTCGGTTCAGCAGGACTCTCACTGGAACGGGTTGAGAAGGCCGTTAATGAACTTCAAGAGAAAATCCCGGATTTGCCATTTGGTTTCAATTTGATTCACAGTCCCAATGAACCGGATATTGAGGCCGGAGTGGTGGATCTTTATTTAC
>DUCD01000178.1:1200-4657 GCA_012959985.1 Verrucomicrobiales bacterium
GCGAGTGCCTATCTTAAGTTAACCCTACCGGTGGTGAAATTCCGAGTCAGTGGTATTTACCGAGATCCTTCCGGCAAGGTGATGACTCCCAATCGAATCATGGCCAAGGTATCTCGAGTGGAAGTAGCCACCCGATTTCTCTCACCTCCACCGGAAGCCATGCTGAGAAAGCTGGTTGAACGAGGGGTGATCACCGAGGAACAGTTGGCAATGGCGTCCGAAATTCCCATGGTCGATGATCTCACAGCTGAGGCGGATTCCGGTGGTCACACGGACAATCGACCGGCCGTCGCTTTATTTCCCTCTATGATCGCCTTGCGTGATCGCCTTCAGTCGGAGTTCAAGTATCGGCAACCTGTTCGGATTGGTGCGGCAGGAGGTATTTCCACTCCTGCAGCTGCGGCGGCGGCTTTTGCGATGGGAGCAGCCTACATTGTAACGGGGTCTGTAAACCAATCCTGTCTTGAAGCCGGAACGTGCGATGCGGTACGTCGGATGTTATGTCAGGCGGATCAAGCGGATATTGCCATGGCTCCGGCTGCCGACATGTTCGAAATGGGGGTTAAGGTGCAAGTTCTGAAACGGGGAACCATGTTTGCCATGCGGGCAACAAAACTCTACGAGATTTATCGCAGTTATGCCCGGTGGGAAGAAGTTCCTGAAAAAGATAGAATCGTTCTGGAGAATCAATTCTTTCGAGCGACTTTTTCTGAATCATGGGACCGGACAAGTCAGTTTTTTCAGGTAAGAGATCCGCAACAAGTTGAGCGCGCTGAAAAAGATCCCAAGCATAAAATGGCGTTGGTGTTCAGAAGTTACCTGGGCTTGAGTTCAAAGTGGGCGAACGCAGGGGATCCCTCCCGGGTTGTCGACTATCAAGTCTGGTGCGGACCGGCCATGGGAGCATTCAATGAATGGGCCAAAGGGAGTTTCCTGGAACAGCCCGAAAATCGCCGAATCTGCGATATTGGAATGAACCTCCTTTATGGCGCTGCCGTCATTCAACGAATCAATTCGTGCAAGGCACAGGGTGTTGCCCTGAGCGCCGAACTCACACGGATCCGTCCGGTTCACGTAGATCAGATCAACGCTTTAATGAATTCATGATGCAAAGTTCAGGAAAACCGAAGAGAGGCAAACAGGCCACACCGGTAGCAATCATCGGAATGGGGTGTATGTTCCCCAAGGCCGGGAATCTGGAGGCTTATTGGGCCAACATTCGGGAAGGTGTGGATGCGATCACGCCCGTGCCGGACTCCCATTGGAACCTTAATGATTACTTGGATTCAGATCCGAAACGTCCCGACAAAACTTATGCTGCTCGAGGTGGGTTTATATCCCCGGTCGATTTTGATCCATTGGAATTTGGTATTTCACCAAAGGATATCGAAGCAACCGACACCACCCAATTGCTGGGAATGGTCGCTGCCCGGCAGGCGTTAATGGATGCGGGATATGGTCACGGTCGAGAGTTCGATCGACTTCGGACCAGTATTATTCTCGGCGTCACCGGAACTCTTGAACTGGTAATCCCGTTAGGAGCACGACTCGGCCATCCAATCTGGCGACAAGCTCTGAAGGATGCCGGTGTTTCCAGTGACGTTTCGGAAGACGTGGTTCAGCGGATTTCCGATAGTTATGTGGAATGGCAGGAAAATTCCTTTCCTGGATTGCTGGGAAATGTCGCCGCAGGGCGAATTGCCAATCGGCTTGATCTCGGGGGAACCAACTGTGTCGTGGATGCTGCCTGCGCCAGCTCTCTTGGTGCTGTTCATTTGGCTCAAATGGAGCTGGAAGCCGGGCGCAGTGACATGGTGATTACAGGTGGTGTGGATACGTTTAACGATATATTCATGTATATGTGCTTCAGTAAAACTCCTGCTTTGTCTCCTTCTGGTGATGCAAGGCCCTTCTCGAGTAACGCCGATGGGACCATGCTTGGCGAAGGCTTGGGGTTGGTAGTAATGAAGAGACTTGAAGACGCGGAACGCGACAATGATCGGATTTATGCCGTGATCCGTGGAATGGGGACTTCGAGCGATGGTAAAGGAAATGCGGTTTATGCTCCGAGTTCCGAAGGTCAGGTCAGGGCTCTGAAAGACGCCTATGCCACGGCCAATGTTACTCCCGACACTATAGAATTGGTCGAAGCCCACGGAACCGGAACCAAGGTGGGTGATGCTGCCGAATTCAGAGCGCTTTCAGAGGTCTACCAGGAATCGGGTCGAAAAGGTTCATGGTGCAATCTTGGGTCCATTAAATCACAAATTGGACATACAAAAGCCGCTTCCGGTGTGGCTGGCCTGATTAAGGCAGTGATGGCGCTTCACCGGAAAGTGCTACCCCCGACGATAAAAATCGATCGACCGCTAGCCGATGCCGAAACTTCTCCTTTCTATTTGAATAACTTGCCTCGACCGTGGTTGGGTTCCGAAAAGCATCCGCGACGGGCGGCCGTCAGTGCTTTTGGATTCGGAGGTAGTAATTTTCACTGTGTTCTGGAAGAAAGTCCTACCAATTCTTCTCAAGTGGATTGGGATGGAAAGGTTCAGATTCTTGTTTGCTCAAGCGACCGAAAAGAGGACCTGCTTTCCTTTAATAGTGAATTGTCCGGACTTGCCGACTGGGAGTCCGTGCGTCGTTTTGGAGCTAGAAGTCGGGAACAATTCAATGTCGGACAGACCCATCGCTTAGTCTATTCGCTGAATCAGGATACGGTCGATTTGAAGGGCCTTTGTAAGAAGGTAAGTCAAAAATTTAACGATGAGGGAGATGCCGGAAACTGGTCTCTGGAGAACAATGTCTTTTTCGGAATGGGAAAAGCTGAAGGCGAAGCGGTGTTCCTATTCCCGGGGCAGGGATCGCAGAGTGTCGGAATGTTTGCATGGTGGGCAAAATCCTAATGTAGCAGCATGCACGAGCAGTTTGCCCCGCTGCGTGCATCCAGATTCCCTAGCATCATGCAGGATGTACTTTCAGAGGCTGAAATCGCTTTCTCGAGCCAGGAATCACAGACGAGTTTCCTGAAAGAAGCCGACAAAAACTTGATTGATTTTGTTTTTCCCAAAACGGATTACTCTCAGGGTGCCGAAATTAGACAAACTTCCGACCTGAAGAATACCGAAATTGCCCAACCGGCCATCGGTTCTGTCAGTCTGGGAATTGCCCGAGTTCTGGAATCCTTCGGATTAAAACCGGGCAAGGTGGCGGGTCACAGTTATGGTGAATTATCCGCCTTATGTGTTTCCGGCCGTGTAAAAGATTCCGATTTTCATAAATTATCCAATCTTCGGGGACTACTCATGGCGGTGGCTGGTGAAGAGGCTGCGAGTCCGGGTGGAATGCTTGCCGTGAAGGCATCGTCGAATCAGCTGGACAGTATTCTTGCCGAGTTTGAAGGCCGTTTTGTCATAGCAAACGAGAACTCTCCGGAACAAACCGTAATAGCGGGTCCACT
>DUCD01000179.1:0-12194 GCA_012959985.1 Verrucomicrobiales bacterium
GCAGGTTTTGGACTGCGTACAACGAAGTCGCCGCATTGGATCCACAGAGATCTTCGGCAATACCGATTAGCAATTCCAGTGGCCTGTTATGTTTCATCCTTAACCTAATGGCAGTGCAGCGAGCCCTGCCTTTCAGCTGATTTTTTGAGGTTAAGCTTGCCAAATGTCCATTCCTCACTAGATTTGGCGCTTTGCAAAAAATGTTAGCGGTTATCAACGAGTTTTTTATTGCGATGTCACCGGCAAAGCAGCCGGGCGTTCAGCCCACTGCTCCCACATGGACAAATTTTGTTCCACTGGTGATTATGATGTTTTTACTGTATTATGTCATGATCCGACCGCAACAACAGAAAGCTAAACAACATGCGACTCTGTTGGAATCTCTGAAAGCCGGGGACCAAGTGGTCACTACAGGTGGAATTATTGGAACGGTCGTCTCCATGAAAGAGAATACGGTGTCGATTCGTTCCAGTGACAACAAGCTTGAGATTCAGAAGAGTGCTGTTTCACAGGTTCTGCAGGGAAACGAAAAGAAAAAGAACGGCGTTTAATCCAGGAAACGGAAATAAGATGGATAACCCGGTATTTTTTCTGATGATGATGATGTTCATCTTCTATTTCCTTTTGATTCGTCCTCAGCAGAAACAGATCAAGGAACACGGAGAATTGGTCAAAAAACTGGAAACAGGCGATAAAGTTGTTACCAATGATGGAATTGTAGGTGTTATTACTGAGATATCCGACAGGGAGATTGTCGTAAGGTCAGGAGACACTAAGTTAAAGATCATAAGGGATTCAGTGGCTGAAAAACTGAACAAAGCTGCTAAACCCTCTCGTTAATAATTTAAAAAACAGAAGAAATTAGAAATCGATGAATCAATCACTTTTGAGTAAATATATCCTGGTTGTTCTTTTGATCGGTTGGGCCTTTTGGGAAATTAATCCACCCCAACCGCAGGACCTGATCGCACATTTCCAATCGCGTGCTGAATACTGGGTAGATGATAAAGATGAGGCAATCTCTGAGGAAGTCTCCAAGGAACGGGAGAAGGTGATCTCGGATATAGCTGAAAAGGCAAAGGAATTGTCGGAAGGCAATTCCGACAATGCTTTTTCGGCTTTAAAGGCCGCCATGGAAGAGACCTCAATTAATAGTATCACTAACTATTTCCATTTTTATCCCAAGGCAATCACGTCCAGAAATCCGGTCAAATCGATTCTCAACCGACTCCAGAAGGAAGCATCAGGTCAGATCAAACTGGGATTGGATCTTCAGGGAGGCACCGAGTTTCTAGTGTCGGTGGATGTCAGTAACTTGGAAGAGGAAGGGGATATTGAGGGGGCGGTGACTCAGGTTATCGAGATTATTCGAAAGCGTGTTGATCGATTTGGAGTATCTGAACCCATCATCTTTCCTGAAGGGGAAAACAGAATCCGGATTCAATTGCCGGGACTGACGGAAGCTGAAAAGGAACAGGCACGCGAAACGATTAAGAAGACCGCATTTTTGGAATTCCGGCTGGTTCATCCGGACAATGAACGACTTCTTGAAGACCAATTGGCGATACCCGGTTACGAGCTTTTGTCCATGAAACCGGAAGAGCTTCCGAATGGGACGTTCCAAATCAGTAAAATGTATGTGCAAGAGGTCGATCCCGAGAAGCAGTTGACCGGTAAGAATGTTAAGCGAGCGGGAGTCATTCGGGATCCATTGACCAATCAACCGGAGATTACCTTCAGTCTCGATAGTGAAGGCACCAGCCTATTTGCCGACACGACAACGGCCAGTGTCGGACGACGGTTAGCTATTGTGCTGGACGGTGAAATTTACAGTGCCCCGAATATCAATACGCCGATAACAGGTGGACGCGGTTCAATTTCAGGAGATTTCACTGATAAGGAAGCTTACCAATTGGCCAATGTCCTGCAGAATCCGCTGGAAAACCCGGTGTCGATTGAAGAGGAAAGAGGAGTGGATCCTTCTTTAGGTCAGGATTCCATCAATAGTGGGGTGAAGGCTGCTTTATATGGCATGACCGCCATTGCTGCTTTTATGACCATTTACTATCTCGTTGCCGGGCTCATTGCCAATTTTGCCTTGTTGTTGAACATGGTCCTGCTGTTGGGGGTGATGTGTTCGATCGATGCCGTCATGACTTTGCCGGGAATCGCGGGCATTGTTTTGACACTGGGAATGGCCGTCGATGCCAATGTCCTGATTTTTGAGCGAATTCGGGAGGAACAGGCGGCTGGGAAATCTTTGCAGGGATCCATTGAATCCGGGTATGGGAAGGCCTTCAGCACCATCCTGGACGCCAATATTACAACCCTGATTGCCTCGATTATTCTGATAAACCTTGGCAATGGTCCCGTAAAGGGCTTCGGTGTCACTCTGACGATCGGCATTGTGGCCAGCATGTTCACCTCCTTGTTCGTAACTCGTCTGGTTTTTGATACGCTCCTTAAGCGAAAAGCGTTGAAGGAAGTTAAGATGCTGCAAATTCTACGCAAACCGAATTTCGATTTTCTCAAGTATTCCAAACCGGCTTTTATAGCCTCGTGGACTTTGGTATTGATTGGATTGATTGTCGGGCTCGTGAGAGGTTCAGATACGATGGGTGTCGATTTTCTCGGGGGGGACTCGCTGACTCTGAAATTCACACAGAAAGTAGAGGTTAGCGAAGTCAGGACAGCCATTGAAGGATTGGGGTTTGGAGACCCGAACATCCAATACCAGCGGGATCTTTCCAATGGGAAGGAAACCTTGAGAATTGTTGCCAAGAAAGACGAAGGGGCCAAAATTGAGGAAACCCTCCGGTCACAATTTTCGGAGGCGGGTTTTCAGCGAATCAAGTTGGATTCAGTGGGTGCGAGTGTCGGCAGCGAGATATTGAAGTCGGCATTGATCGCTGTATTCCTATCCCTATTTGGAGTCTTGATTTACGTCGCCTTTCGCTATGAATTTTCTTTTGCCATTGGCGCCGTATTGGCGATTCTGCATGATGTAATGATGACGCTCGGAGTGTTCTTCATTTTTGGGAGAGAATTGAGCGCTCCCATGGTTGCCGCTATATTGGCAATTATCGGTTTTTCCATAAATGATACCATTGTCATTTTCGATCGAATCCGGGAGGATTTGAAGCTCGGCGTCCGAGGAAGTTTCAAGGAGATCATCAATATGGCCTTGAACCAAACTATGAGCCGGACGCTGATTACTTCCGGCACCTCGCTATTGGCCTCGTGTTCTCTTCTGATTTTCGGAGGGGGGATAATCAACGACTTTGCGTTTACCTTCACAGTTGGAATTATCACGGGGACATTTTCCAGTATTTATATCGCCAGTGCCCTCATGTTCTGGTGGAACAAAGGGGAACGCCCCAACATGAGTGCCCAGGTATATATTGAGGAAAGTGTTGAAGCCGCAAAGGTATAGGCCTTGGCCGAAATGCCTACCGAACAATACATCGACATAACTACTTGGCATTGGGTAGGTTTCGTTTTCACAATCCTGCTTCTACTCGCGCTGGATCTCGGGGTGTTTCATCGCCACGCTCGAGTAGTCAGCTTCAAGGAGGCGGCAGTCTGGACTATTATATGGTTCACTTTGTCCATGGCATTTGCCGGACTACTGGTTCTCATTCGTCCGGATGGAGAATCGGTGGAATTCGTCACCGGTTACATTCTGGAACTCTCTCTTTCCATGGACAATGTCTTTGTCATTGCCCTGATCTTTTCCTACTTCAAAGTTCCTCTCCAGTTGCAACATAGGGTTCTCTTCTGGGGGATCCTCGGGGCACTCGTCATGAGGGGAGCGATGATCTGGCTCGGGGTAGAACTCATCAAACAATTTGACTGGATGTTTTATGTGTTCGGGTTGGTTGTGATTCTCAGCGGTATTAAAATGGCCTTTTCTGACGAAGAAGGGGTTCATCCCGACAAAAACATATTTGTCCGGCTGGCAAAGTACTTTTTCCCGGTCTCGCATGATTTTGACGGGGATAAATTCATGACAAAAGTAGACGGTCGTAAATTGCTGACCCCTCTAGCTCTAGTTTTGATTGTTGTTGAAACGACCGATCTTATTTTCGCGGTGGACTCAATTCCGGCTATTTTCGCGGTGACTAAGAAGCCTTTCATTGTGTTTACTTCTAATGTATTTGCCATACTTGGATTGCGATCCCTCTATTTTGTCCTGGTTGGCGCTATAAAGTACTTCAAGTTTCTGAAATTTGGTTTGTCAGTGATTCTTGTTTTTATTGGAGTAAAAATGCTTATTCATCAGATATTTCACATTCCGACTGGGGTGGCTTTGGTAATTGTTGCATCGATTATTGTCTTTTCTATTTTGGTTTCTATAATCTTTGGAAGAACTGAACCCAAAACCGAAGCGTCGAACGAATCGAAAGATCACTGAAGACGCCTCACAGTCTGAAAATGAAATTCCGTTGGGACCACCCTTCACCTGATCAGAAGTTGGCGTCCCAACTGGAAAAAGACTTCCAGATTTCCCCGCTCCTGGCCCAATGTCTTATCAATCGTGGTATTGCCGAGCCTGAGGGCATTGAAGATTTCCTGCGTCCCCGCTTGAAGAAACTTTCGGATCCATTTCTTCTTCCGCAAATGTTGATAGCGATAGAGCGCCTTTTAAAGGCCCGGGAATTGGGTGAATGCATGGTTATTTATGGGGATTATGATGCCGATGGAGTGACATCGACTGCCTTATTAATGGAAGTACTGGGGGCGTTGGGTTGGAAGGTTTCCTGTTTCATTCCTCAACGCCTGGACGAAGGATACGGCTTGAGCAAGTATGGTGTTGGAAAATGTCTTGAGGAACATGAAGCGTCACTCATTCTCGCCGTGGACTGTGGATCTTCATCCGGAGAGGTTATCCGCGATTTGAAGAAAGTCGGTATTGATGTGATCGTGGTTGATCATCACCAGATCGAGGGGAATCCTGATTCTGCTGTAGCGGTGATCAATCCCCAGATCAACGGCAGCGACAACACGGAATTTCAGGAGTTATGTTCGGTGGGCTTAGCCTTTAAGCTAGCCCATGCCCTAGTTCGAAAATGTCGTGCCGACGGGTTGGTTTTCGCTGATTGTTACGATTTGAAACCCTTGCTCGATTTGGTCGCTTTGGGAACGATTGCTGATTTAGTGCCCCTGATTCGGGAAAACCGTATTCTTGTCAAAGCCGGTTTACATCGACTGAACATGACCCAGAGGCCTGGATTGGTAGCCTTGTTCGAGCAGGCTCAAATCAAGGGTGAAATTGGTATTTACCAAGTGGGCTTCAAATTGGGGCCTCGCCTGAATGCGGCTGGAAGATTGACGGATGCCCGCACAGCGGTTGAATTACTGCTTTCCGAGGACATGGAAAACGCGATGGATATTGCCCGGATACTTGAAGATAAGAACCGAGAGAGACAGCAGATTGAACGCGAAATTGTCATCAAGGTTGAGGAGAGAGTGAGTGCCGGGTTTAATCCGGAGACAGATTATGTGATTGTCGAAGGAAACCATGATTGGCATATCGGTGTTGTCGGAATCGTCGCATCGCGCATTATGAAAAAGTTTTGCCGACCTACGATTATTATAGGAGGAGAGGGTGCGGAGAAAATTCAATGGCGAGGCTCAGGTCGCAGTATTGAAGGATTTGATCTTGCTGCGGCCATGAGGGAATGTGAGGGGCTCCTGATCAGTCATGGGGGACATGCTATGGCCGCCGGGATGACCATTGCTCCAAAAAAGTTGGATTTGTTCCGGACTCAGTTGGACAATCTCTGCCGACAACAAATTGGGAAAGACCCACCCAAGCCGAGGTTGAAACTGGATGCTGAAGTCAGTCTTACCGATTTGTCTCTGGAATCTCTGGCCGAATTGGAAATGTTGGAACCGACGGGACAGCGAAATCCACCGGTAAACCTTTCGGCGCGGCGGTTGACTCACAAAAGGCCCCCGTTGAGAATTGGAAAAGACCGGAGGCATGTAAAAATGTGGGTGACTGATAAAAAGGTAACCATAGAAGCGGTTATGTGGGGAGTCGAAGATTCACCTGTTCCCGAGGGTGAGTTTGATCTCGCCTTTCTACCACAAACTAATGATTACAACGGGCGGCGCAGTGTTCAACTAAGAGTGCTCGATTGGAAACCGAGTTGAGAATCTTCAATTCTTCCAGGGAAATCCTTCAGAATGGTTTCAGCGATTATCGTAGCAGGGGGTAGCAGTCGTCGTATGAAAGGGGTGAATAAACTATTTCATCCTGTCCATGGCAAACCTCTCCTAGCCCACACTCTCGAAATCTTTTTTCTATCCGATTTGGTGAATGAAGTCATCCTTGTCACTCCGCCTGAAAACCGGAAAATCTGTCGACAGATTGCCGCAGGATTTGAATCGGAGAAGGAATTGAAATTTGCTGATGGAGGAGATGAAAGACAGGATTCCGTATGGAATGGTTTAAGAATGGTAGGAGATTCTTCTGAAATTACGGTGATTCATGATGGAGCACGTCCCTGTATTTCAACCGAGCTACTCGAACGCTGTGTCGAAAAAGCTCGCTCCACCGGGGCTTCGGTAGCGGCTGCAAGGGTAATCGACAGCATCAAAGAATCCGATAATGGACAATCAATTCTGAGGAACCTTGAGAGATCCCGGTTATGGGCGGTGCAGACCCCGCAGACTTTCAGGACGGAAATCATTGTAAGGGCCTTTGTAGAAGTACGTAGATCAGGGGGCAGGATCACCGATGATACCGCAGCCTGTGAGCTGATTGGGCAGTCGGTGAGCCTGGTTGAAAACCCCGATCCCAACCCCAAAGCAACTTTGCCATCCGATTTTCTCCAGATTGAACACTTGATTCAGATGCGGGATGCTCCTTGCAATTAGTCCTCCACATCGATAATTTCATCAAAAAGAAATGATATTATGAACAAACGCCTCCTCTATGCGGCCGTTTTTTTAATTCTTGCCGGCAATCTTTTTGTCGGGACAAACGTTTACCTGAACGCGGCGCAGAATAATGATCAGGATGACTTCAGACCCTACATCCGACTTTTTACGGATGTTGTGGAAACTCTCAGGGAACGATATGTCCACGGTGATGAACTTACTTATAAGAAATTGATTCACGGGGCTATTGAGGGAATGTTCGCTACTCTGGATCCTCACAGTGAATTCATGAATGTGGAGAAGTATCAGCATCTCAAGAGCGATACTCAGCAGGAATACGGGGGCATAGGTATTGAAATCTCCATCGTGGATAATGTGGCCACTGTCGTTTCTCCCATCGCCGGTACTCCTGCCTATAAGGCGGGAATTCTCAGCGGAGACCGAATTGTCAAGATCGATGGGAAAGGAGCCGAAAAAGTAACGCTGATGGAAATCGTCAAACTTTTACGTGGTAAATCAAACACCAAGGTAAAGCTTGGGATTTATCGTCCAACCACCCGCGAATTTCTGGATTTTGATTTAAAGAGAGCCGTGATTGAGGTTGGTTCTGTAGAAGATTCCAAAGGGGAAGGGGATTGGAATCTGCTGGAGAACCGGATTGGATATGTCCGGATTAAGCAGTTCGGTGAAAAGACAAGCGATGAGTTGGCAACCGCATTGAAGGAATTGGATCGCAAGGGGATGGATTCTTTGATTCTGGATTTGCGGAACAACCCGGGAGGGCTGTTGGACCAAGCCGTAAAGGTGTGCGAGTTCTTTGTTAACAAGGGGAAATTGATCGTTTCGACCAAGGGACGCTCTCGAAGTGCAAATGAGCAATACCTTTCCAATGGAAAAGAGCTTTACAAAGGATTGGCTGTGGTTGTTCTGGTCAATGGCGGGAGTGCCAGCGCCTCTGAAATTGTTGCCGGTTGTCTTCAGGACTGGAGTCTGGCAGTGATCATGGGAGAACAGACTTTCGGCAAGGGCTCTGTCCAGAGTATTCTTCCTTTTGAAGGCGGCAATGCGCTGCGATTGACTACCGCTAAATATTACACTCCAAGTGAGCGTAAGATCCATAAAAAGGGTATTACGCCGGATGTGGTAGTGGTGTTGGATCAGCAACTTAGAAATGACCTTCGACTGAAACGCAGTGGGCGCATGGATTCACTGGATCAGGAAATCCGTAAACGCGTCGAAAAAGCTGAGGATCTTCAATTGAGGCGTGCCAAGGATTTGTTGAAGGCGATGTCGATTTTCAAGAAGCCGGCTATTACGAATCCCGATCAACTGGCGAAAAAATAGGTGCAACGGCGATCGCACTATTTGAAAGCTTCCACGAGTCTGCCTCCATGTTGACACTGGCGATTGAGTCGTCCTGCGATGAGTCAAGTGTTTCCCTGATTCGGAATGGAGTGATCATAGAAAATCTGATCGCCTCTCAGGTGAAACTGCATTCCGATTACGGGGGAGTTGTCCCGGAATTGGCGGTTCGGGAACACTCGAGGAATCTTCCCCCTCTGGTTCGGGAAACTCTCCAGAAACACAAGCTGAAGACTTCGGACCTTGATTTGATTGCGGCAACGCGCGGTCCGGGATTGCCTCAAGCTCTGATGGCGGGTTATACCGTTGCCCGGGCGTTGGCCTTTTCGCTTGAAAAGCCCTTTATAGGAATCCATCACCATGAAGGCCATTTGTTTTCGCCTTGGATTTCAGGAGATCCTCCATCGGCTGGGTTTTCTGAACTTAAACCGAACATTTCATTGATCGTTAGTGGGGGGCACACCCTGCTGGTTCACGTTGAGACGGAATCCAGATATCAGGTGATTGGCAAGACAGTGGATGATGCGGCGGGAGAATGTTATGACAAGACCGCCAAACTTCTGGGCCTTCCTTATCCGGGAGGACCCCTTCTTGATAAACTGGCACAAAAAGGGAACGCGTCCCGGTTTTCATTTCCCAGTCCGATGATCCGTGACCGGAACGATGATTTCAGTTTCAGCGGTTTGAAGACTTCAGTAAAATATTTTCTACAGAAGAACCCAACATTAAAACAGGATTCAGAGGGAATTCAGGATGTATGTGCAGGTATCCAGAAAGCGATCTCAGAAGTGCTTGTCACAAAATTGTTTCGTGCGGCGAAGCGATTGGGTGTTTTCTGTGTGACTTGTTCGGGAGGCGTCAGTTGTAATTCCAGTGTTCGTGATAAGATTCGGGAACGAGGACAATCAGAGGGCTTTGAGGTCAGATTGTCTTCACCCTGTTTTTCAACCGATAATGCCGCCATGATCGGGATTATGGCAGAACGCAGATATAAAAGAGGTTGCCCTATGGATGATTTGAGCCTTGAGGCTGTTCCCAATTGGAAACTGGCTGAATTGGATTTGAACACCGATTCACCTGAAATCACGGAATATAGCGGCGATACAGAGGCGGCCGTAATAACGATTCCTTTTCAATTAAACTCCGAAAGAAAAACCAGGGAATTTGCAGGAGAACCCAAGAGGAGGAAAAGCAAAACGAGCGGACCGAAAAAGGAAGTATAAAGAGCGGACGTAAAAACCACAGAGTAGGCATAAATTGTACAGATCGTCGGATTCAGGAACCGTGTTGAATCAATCCGTTTCCTGTAACATATTCTATTAGAGAGGGTTGAGATTCAGTGTCTCCTTTGGCCCGAAAAATGCATATCTGGTTAATCAAGATGAACGAATTAAAAGGAACCACTGGATATGCCATGAGAACACTCTTCCTGTTGAACAAGCTCATCCTGATTTTTCTATTTGGCTTCTCCATGAGAGTGGCTGGAGAAATAAAGGAGATCACACCCGGAAATTCCCGATACTATCGCCATACTAAACTTGGAATCACCCTGGTGAAATCGGAATGGGAGCTTGAGGGAGAGGGTTTATGGTCCATTGCAGAAGTCAACCCACCCAATGCGTTTCCGGTTCAGGATATGTTTCTCAAACCTATATCTCGTGAGAGTAGCTCTCCTGTCCAAGGTCGCTTGGGGCGTGCTCAGATCCAACTTCAATCCGATCGAGACAGGAATCTATTACGGAGACTTTATTGGTACTGTTCGGAATTTGCCTTGGCACATAATGATTCAGGTCCGGAGTCGCTGGAATCATTGATCGGGATTCGGAATTTCGATATTAAATGGTATGATGGAAGGCGGATTTTTTTAATCCCCGAAACGGAATTCGCGATCGACAAGAAGACAAAGCGGGTGCCACCCAAAAATGCGGTTCCCCTGGCCTTCGAGTTGGACCCTCTGCAGACGGATGGCAAGCACTGGGTTCTGGACTCGGCGGGAAGAATACAGAGAAAGGAAATCGACCTCGCTTTGATGCAAACATTGAAAATCGAAGTCGTCTCGCGGATGCCGGAATACCAAAAGATTTTCAATCGAGAGGTATCCAGTCGATACGAACTGTATGCACGTTTGTCGCAACGCCCATTGCATCCCGTTCGGATTCGGTTAATTCATTCAATGACCCAGGAAGAAAGAACCCTGGTATGGAATTTGGATCAGATGGACCCCGGAGAGACCCTCATTCTGGAAAGATGGCTTTATTGGAGAGGTAAGCGATGGGCTTCTTATTACGGACGAAGGGATAGCAGTGATGTGCTTTATTACTGGGCCAGGAATGGCGCGGCTCTTTATGATACTCAGGGGAGTGTCTCCAAAAGTAATCGTCCCGTCCGCAGGAGAACTCCCTCCGCAAATCTGTTGAATGTCCTCGGTGGCAGAACCGCGATGCGTGAAACATTTCAGATGCAGGAATTAGTCAAAAGGGAGGAGGCTGCTTTCAATGACAAATCCGTAAAGCTTAGTGAGATCGAACGGGTTTCGGTGAAATCCCACCCCTTCGAGAAAATGCTCGGAAGTCGTGAAGGAGGCAGGATTTCCATGGCAGATTTAGTGCCTGAAGATCGCTTCTTCTGCTATTTCGCCAAACCGGCTTCGATAGTGCCTTTCATGAAGGAGGGGATGCACTTTGTACATGACTTGAGCGCAATGTCTCAGCCGAATCGTATCGGGTATGATTTAAAAAAACGCTATCTGAAACGTCTGGGAGTTACTGAGCAATGGGTGGAATCATTGTTGAAATCAGGAATTGTCAGGGAGTTGGGGCTGGTTCTTCCCGATCTCTTTTTTATAGACGGTGCGGAAGTGACCGTGATGATGAAGTTATCACATTTCGCCTTGGTGAATCCCTTTTTGAAAATACTCGGAATCTCTGTGGATGAGGGGAGAACCTCAGTTCTGGAAGGATCATTGGGGAATACTTATATCAGGACCCTTGACGATCATTTGATTCTCAGTACCTCCAGGCAGGAATTGGATCGTGTCCTCTCAATGAAACGGAACAATGGGGTGAACAGCTTGGGAAGAAGCGCAGAATTCCGATATATGTTGGAAAAGTTACCTCCCGGAGAATTAACCCGGGCTTATCTGTATTTCTCGGATGCGTTTATCCGACGTCTCGTGGGTCCTGAGCTGAAGATTGCTCAACTACGGCGTTTGACGACTCGGAGTGACCTTGAAATTGTAACCGCCGCTGCTTTGCTTTACCGCGCGGATACAGGAAGGGGGGAAGCCCCCGATTTACCCAAACTTGTTTCTCTGGGATATCTATCGCATCGATTCTTGAATTCGAATCTGCAATTGAATTCAGATTATGTGGCTGTGTCTTCGGGATACGGTCGTTTGACAGATTTTATGCCGCTTTCCGAATTCTCCGTGGAGGGCGCTACCCATGCCGAAGCAGATGCCTACAATAACTACCGAAGGAATTATACCCGATTCTGGAGTCGATTCTTTGATCCGATTTCTGTCCGCTTAGATGATACCGAAGACGGTGGATTAGAAATGTCCACATTCATTCTGCCGCTACTCGATGCGTCAATCTACAATCGGATAAGAACCTGGATTCGAACAGCTGAAGAACCGGTTCCTCTAAAGATTCCAAAGTTGAAAGAGGATCCGGTATTGATGATGTCGGTGAATCTGAGTGAAGAAACCTGGTTGCGAATGATACGCGATTTGCTTTCCAGTGGTCTGGAACGGTACACAGGGATACCCGGGAAAGTATTTGATTACCTTCAATATTTCCATCCTCGTCGTTATTATTACGATCCCTATCACGGTCCCTATCACGGTCCCTATCTCTGTCACGATCTCTGTCATGGTCTCTATCATGATATCTGTCATGGTCTCTATCATGATATCTGTCACGATATCTGTCACGATCTCTGTC
>DUCD01000179.1:12204-16840 GCA_012959985.1 Verrucomicrobiales bacterium
TCGGCGCCATACTCGACGGCCGGGGAAAAGAGGTCCTTCCCGGGGATGCCGACCCCATCATCGCCTTGGGCAGCGGTGACTTTATCGGAGCATTCGGCAGTGATTTCCGAAGGATGAATAATGAGGCGCTTTGGTTGCCGATGGTATCCTCCTTTCTTACGCGTCCATGTCAATTGATGATTGAGTTGTCACATCCCGAGGAAGTGGTCCGCTATCTAGCCGATGCTGCGAACCTGGGCATCGATGTTCAAACCAGCCGTAGCATCATGGCTGAGATCTATCGGTCTGGACAAGGGCATTCGTGGGTGATCGCTTATGATTTTATGGGGTGGGTTAAAATACGAATCGGGCTTGAGGTCCGGGAGGGTTATCTGATTGTCACCAACCTGCCATGGAGAGGAAAAGGAGAGATCATTTCAGTCGATGAAGCGCCGAACAACGGGATACACTTTCAGGTGTTTCCTGCGGCTGGAAACCTTCAGTTGCCGGGGTTGTTTTCAGCTGCCATGGAAAAACAGAGAAAACAGACTCTGGGCGGCATGGGGTTGATCTATCCATTGTTATTCAGTGGAACACAGGACATTGAATCGGCTCTTTCGGAACATTTCCGACTTTTCGGATTTACCCCTTTGGCGATACAAACGAGTGATTGTGTCTGGAATTCACCCCATATAAGGAGTCATCGGTTCGGGACCGTTGATTACCCCTCTCAACCTGTTTACCAAAAAGATCAAACTTCTTTCGGATTATTAGGCGAGCTCAAAGAACTTTCAGTGAACCTTCAATTGGAGGATGCCGGCCTTCGCGTAAATTGTAGATGGAGGACCCATCCGCCTGAAAGCGGTTTATAAATCCGTAAACTCGGTTTCGAACAGTGAATAAGCAGTTCGGGTCATGCCCAAGGTCACATACGTGGCTTGGGCGGTCAGATTATCGTTGTCAACATAGAGTCTTAAACCTCTTACCAAGGGGGCTTGTTGTGCCATGGTTTCCACGTGAAGATACAGCTGTTTGAAGATTCCCTTTCGGCGGTGGGCAGGGGTCACGTAGACACTTTGTATCCACCAAAACACTCCGTTCCTCCAATCGGTCCATTCAAAGGTAATCATAAGGCAGGCGACAGGTTGCTCCTCTATTACTGTCACCAGATAGAATCCATACCCGGGAGTATCGAGCAGTGCCCGGACACCTTTTTCCACAACGGTTAAATCCAATGCCTTTTGTTCGGTTTCTAGGGCCATCGCCTGATTGAATTGGGCGATAACTGTCACATCCTTTGCCTCGGCTTTGCGAATGTTTCGGTTCATGAAATTCCGTAATCCTTCATTTTTCTTCTTAAGAAGAGAGCGGATTCTCTGAGATCATTCATGCCTGTTATCGGATCAGGACCGTCCTCAATCGAAATCCAGCCTTTGAAGCCAACTTCGTTCAGGGTTTTGAAAATAGTATCGTAATCGTTCAATCCCCGACCGATGACTCCGTGCTTCAATATGCCGGCATACCCGGTGGTTGGATTGACGTCGATTTTCTGGAGATCCTCGAAGGTTCCGTCCTCGAAGAAACGATCGCTGGCATGCATCGTCCGGACGCGATGTTTAATGCATTCCAACAACTCAAGGGGATCGTCCCCGGCAATGATCGCATTGGAGGGATCGTAGTTAATACCGAACCAATCGGACTCCGGGATCGCATCAACTAGTTCGAGAAACAAATCCAACTTCTGGGCAAACTCTGGATATTCCCAGAAGCCGTCCTTATAATGGTTTTCCAAAACCAGAACAATTCCAGCCTTTTCGGCAAACGGAAGAAGCTGTTCAATGCATTCGGCCACCCACCGAATGCCGTCTTTCCGGGAAACTTCCGGACGTTTTTGCCCGGATAATATTCGACAATAACTCCCCCCCAATTCTGCCGTTGCCAGAATAGCCTTCTTGTGGTTTTCAACCTGCATCATGCGTTCTGAGGAATCCGTCAAGGTGAAGTCCGGTGAAACACACATCATCGGAAGGCTTCTGCCTTGTGCTTCGACTTTCTTTCGCCATTGCTTCCAGACTTCGGGGGAGGCCGGAGAAACGAAATTCCAATAGAACTCAAGACCGTCGAGATCCAGTTCATAAGATATGTCGATCCAATTTTCGACCGTCATGGACTTGTCGACACAGATTGCGTCCAGGAAACATTTAGGGAAAGCGGCTAATGGCATATTGTTTGGCAAAGCGGATTCTCAACCTATCACGGCAACACCATGAGTTCTTGAGGTGGCATTATTCAAGCAGAAGTCCTCAACTCGGATAATTTAACCGGCCTGTTTTCCTGAGCTGAAAGATCAGCGGCCGCAATCACCGTATGGGTTTTCATCGCTTGGGTCAATCCTGTCAATGGCATCGGCTTTCCCGACGTCAAGGCGTTGAAAAAGGCCGTAAACTGAGTTTGATACGGGTGGTCGTCGATATCACTTATGTCCAGCTTTTTCATGGACAATCGAGTCCATTGTGTTTTGTCAAGACCCCGAATTCGTTTGGTATGAAGCTTGTCGTCCAGCAGGCTGCCCTCGCTGCCGACCAAATGCACGTGAAAATAATAGGGCTGAATGCAATCAATAACCGAGGCCACTTTGCCAACCCTTCCGTCCACGAATTTTAAAAGAGTGACACTGGTGGTTGCGTATTCATATTTATGGAAATCCGGGTTGACGGAAGCGGTGGCATAACTGGATACCGTCATGACGTCAGCATCCATGCAGTAGAGCAGGGCGTCCATAGCGTGACAACCCGCGGACAACAGGCTGCTTCCCCCGGAAACTTTTTTAGTATTCCAGCGATATTGATTATTCCAGGGACCGATTCCGTTATAATAGTCCACTTCGCCATAATGAATCTTGCCAAGTAGGTTTTCATCTATCACCGACCGAGTCACTTCAAACTGATTTGAGAATCGGTATTCAAAACATACACAGACCTCCACGTTTGCCTTTTCAGCGGCATCCCGTATTCGTCTGCAGTCCTCCAGGTTCAAGGCGAGAGGTTTCTCAATAATCAGGTGTTTTCCAGCCTGAGCCACCGCCAAGCCAAATCTGATATGATCATGGGGGTAGGTGCAAACGGAGACAATATCGAGGTCCGTATCTGCTAAAAGCGAGCCGAGGTCATTGTAACAGGCTATCGCTCCACCATGCCTATTGTTGACCTGTTTTGAATCAAGTTCCCTTGACGAATAGACGGCTGATACTTTTGCCTGTCCGGTTGCATTGATCGCGTCGATGTGAGCGGCGGCTGCCCGGCCGTATCCTATGATGCCTACATGAAACTTTTTCACTTTGCCTGTTTAACTTCTTCGGAGTTATAGGGAAGCCTTCCACTAAAATCAAGCGGCGCGCTGAGGATTACACGTCCTGCCTTTCAAACCTGTTTTAAACTGCCATTCCAACATTGAAAAGACCCAAACCCAAGGGCCTTCCTTCCAGTGCGAGTTTACCATTGATGCCTTGACATCATTATTAATGATGCTAATATCATCAAAATGAGGACAACCATTACCATTGACGATGATGTGCTGGATCGGGCTCGCGCAGTTGCGAGTAAGCTGAACACGTCTTTTCGCTCAGTCGTCAATCAAGCCTTGCGCATGGGGCTTGAGCAGGTGGAAAAGCCTGTCAAAAGCCGTCGGTATCGAACCAACCCTCGGGCCATGGGGCTGAACCAAGGGCGCAATTTGGACAATATTCAAGAGTTGCTTGCGCAAACTGAAAGAGAGGATTTTCATTGATTCTAGTCGATGCGAACATTCTGCTTTATGCTGAGGATCGTTTGAATCCGCAGCACGCCAGAGCACGAAAATGGTGGGACGCTCAACTGTCCGGCTCGTCGCCCGTTTGCTTATGCTGGACCGTTATGAATGCTTTCATTCGTATTGGGACAAACCCACGTGTTTTTAATCGTCCCCTTTTGCTGGAGGAGGCCGTTTTCCGTATTCAAAGCTGGCTGGATCAACCTTGTACCAAGGTGATTGCCCCGACGGAACGGCACTGGGATGTATTCCAGCAGATGCTTATTGGTGGAAAAGCCGTCGCAAACTTGGTGATCGATGCTCATCTCGCCGCCTTGGCCGTTGAACACGGATGTGTTTTCCAATCCACCGATCCCGATTTTTCCCGATTTCCGAATCTCAAATGGAAAAACCCAATTAGGGATTAACAATGTCGATTTCGATTGAAGAAAGTGAAACTGAAAATTGCAGAATGGAATTTCCAGAAAAGGCAGATCAAATTTTACAGATAATGGGAGCATTGGATTGATATGAGATTAGAAGAACTACATTACGGCATGAAGGTGCGACATCCCGAATACGGAGTCGGTTTGGTTCAGTCAATCAGCGAACATACAATTGAGGTCAAATTCGACGATGGAAAACGGACGATTTCCCCTATAGGAAGCGGGTTGGAACCTGAGGAAGCCCGGGCTGACTTATCAGGTTTGAAAATGCCGATTCAACAGATGATCCATGAAATTGTAGCGGAGACTCTGGAACAGACTGGATTTGAAAAGTTGGATTACGAAGTGCACGAACTTGCGAAACGCTGGATCGGAGGAAAAGTGATTTTAAAGCCTTTCGATATCAGCCAACAGGCGAAAGAAAT
>DUCD01000179.1:16850-22041 GCA_012959985.1 Verrucomicrobiales bacterium
TTTCCGATCGAGGTTTTTTTTTCCAGTATAAAAGAAAAAATCAAATAATTGAGAGGTTTTTTTTTTTCCGATCGAGGTTTTTTTTCACAAGATCGTAATGATGCGAAACAATCTGAGAGTCCTCGAACAGAAACTGAATGCGTCCGACAAAATTGAATCTATTGAGAAATTCGATTGGCACCAGTACATCACTCGTTGCTATGGGTCTATGACGACCTTTAACTTGTTGTTCCAGCACAAAGAAGATCAGTTCGACGCCAAAAAGCCGCAAAGCTGATTCGATGGCAATTATGAATCGCCGTGAATTGATGAAAGGAATGGGCCTGGGAGTTGCTCTGGGAAGTTTCGGGCTTATCCAGAAACCGATTTCCGTAGATGCTCAGGTTGCAGAGTCCTATAAAAAGGGCAGTGCACCCCTGCGGATCACTCGGGTTCGTTCTATTCTGACAGCCCCCCAGGGAGCACGGTTATGTGTTGTCAAGGTCGAGACGAATGAGCCGGGTCTTTACGGTTTGGGTTGCGCCACGTTCAACCAAAGAGCCAAGGCGGTGGCGGTGGCCGTCAACGAATACCTGGATCCCTTTGCCAGAAACCGCGATGCCGACAATATCGAGGACATTTGGCAGACGGCCTATACCAGTTCCTACTGGAGAAACGGGCCGGTTCTCAACAATGCCCTGAGCGGGCTCGACCAAGCCCTCTGGGATATCAAGGGAAAGCGTGCCGGCATGCCGGTTTACCAGTTGCTTGGCGGCAAATGTCGATTTGCCGTTGACTGCTATTCTCATTCAAGTGGCCGTAACTTTCAGGAAGTCGAAGACAGTGTTAAACGCAACATGGAACGGGGTTTTCGTCACATTCGAATCCAGCTCGGAGGTTACGGTTCCTCACATTTGTCCCGAAATCCTGGATTCAGGGAAGCCCGATTCGGGCGTTCGGATGACAGCCATATGGATGCTTATCCTTACCTCAAGAATACCCCTAAGATGTTTGAACACATCCGAAGCAGTTGTGGAGATGAAATCGAGCTGCTCCATGATGTTCATGAACGGATTGAACCGCGCGATGCCATCAAACTGCTGAAGGAACTCGAAAAATATCGACCCTTCTTCATTGAGGATCCGGTCGCTCCGGAAGCCAATGACTATTTCCGTCAACTGCGTCAAGCAACGACAATTCCGATTGCCATGGGTGAATTATTCAATAGTCCCCATGAGTGGGTTGGTTTGATGTCGAACAGATTGATCGATTACATTCGGGTTCACATCTCACAAGTCGGAGGACTTTCTGTAGCTCGCAAAATTGCTACGCTCGGGGAGTGGTTCAATGTACGGACCGCCTGGCATGGACCGGGTGACGTTTCTCCGGTAGGGCATGCTGCCAATGCACATTTGGATCTTGCCATTAACAATTTCGGAATTCAGGAAGCCGTTCGATTCAACGATGCCATGCGGGAGGTTTTCCCCGGTTCGCCCACTATGAAAAACGGATTCATGTATGTGAATGAAGCTCCGGGGTGGGGGGTGGACCTCGATGAAAAGAAAGCCGCCGAACATCCATTGTCAGAATTTTCCGGTTATTGGAAACCCATCCGGCGGAATGATGGTAGCCAGGTGAGACCCTGATTTCATCAGGAGAATGATTCGGTAGGGAGTGATGTCCCCTGAGTGCCTTAGGATTGTTTTATCTTCCGTCCACGGCGCGCTGAGGACAGCGAGCCCTACCTTAACAGTGGTGTATCCCGAAGCATTGCTTGCCTTTATACGGTAAAATCATTATCTATATTTTCCTTTAATATCGTCATGGGAAATTCATTTGGAAAACTGTTTCGCATCACTACCTGGGGGGAATCTCATGGTGGGGGAGTAGGGGTTGTCATCGATGGTTGTCCGCCTAGGTTGGAATTGTCAGAAAAAGATATTCAACCGGAACTCGATCGACGTCGTCCCGGTCAGTCCAGAATTGTGACCCCGCGAAACGAAGCGGATCGAGTGCAGATCATGTCGGGGGTTTTTGAAGGGCAAACTCTGGGAACACCGATCAGTCTATGGGTTCAGAACAAGGATGCCCGGCCTGAGGCCTATTCGGAAATGGCAGATAAGTTTCGACCTTCTCACGCAGATTACACTTATCAGGCGAAATACGGTTTTCGTAATTGGCAGGGAGGTGGACGGTCGAGCGCTCGAGAGACCATTGGTAGAGTCGCCGCCGGTGCCATCGCCAAGAAGTTACTCAAACTGAACTACGGTGTAGAAGTGCTTGCATTTGTCCAGCAGGTGAAAAATATCAAGGCGAAAACGGATCATGAAAAGGTGCAACTTCAACACGTTGAGGCGAACATAGTGCGTTGTCCTGATCCGGCGGCTGCCGCCCGGATGATTCGCCTGATCGAGCGAATGCGTAAAGCCGGTGACAGTGTCGGGGGAATTGTTCAAGGTGTGGTACGTAAACTCCCTGCCGGTTGGGGGGAACCGGTCTTCGATAGACTCGAGGCCGATCTGGCTAAGTCCATGCTCAGTCTGCCGGCATCTAAAGGATTTGAAATCGGTTCAGGATTCAGTGGTATTCAGATGACAGGACGAGACCACAATGATCCAATGAGGGTGACGCGCAGTGGGAAGGTCATCACCCAGACGAATCATGCCGGGGGAGTGCAGGGGGGGATATCCAATGGACAGACCTTGTATTTCAATGTGGCCTTCAAGCCTGTGGCGACCGTGATGCACGATCAGCTCACAATCAGTAATGAATTCAAGAATACGACGATCAAGGGAAGAGGACGGCATGATCCCTGCGTTCTCCCGCGAGCTGTTCCCATTGTTGAAGCCATGACGGCCTTGGTGCTGATTGATCATGCGATGCGGCAAAAGGCCCAATGCGGGTGATCTTGATTTAGATTCACATCAGGTCAGTTTTTGAAATGGTTTGTCGGACTCTCTCTCCGGAGCTATAATGGTCCCATGTTTTCCCCTCTCTATTTGAAAAAAGCAGGTGTCCTGTTTCGGTTGAGTTCATGGGCTTGTGTCTGTTTCCTTTGCTATGGTCTTTGCTTCGCTTCTACCCAATCCGAAAAACCCAACATACTAATGATTCTGGTGGATGATCTCGGTTATGGAGACCTTTCGAGTTACGGAGCAAAAGACTTGAAGTCTCCTAATATTGACCGATTGATGACGGATGGAATCCGTTTCAATAATTTTTATGCAAATTGCCCAGTTTGTTCGCCGACCCGCGCGGCACTCCTGACCGGACGTTATCCGGATCGTGTGGGGGTGCCGGGAGTCATCAGGACTCATCCTGAAGATAGTTGGGGGTTTCTCTCCAGGCGAGCCGTATTGATTCCGGAGGTATTGAAACAGGTTGGATACGTCAGTGCCCTTATCGGTAAATGGCATTTGGGACTCACTTCACCCAACACTCCCATGGATCGGGGATTTGAAGAGTTTCATGGGTTCCTTGGGGATATGATGGATGACTACTTTCATCACCGTCGTTTCGGCAATAATTACATGAGACGAAATAGGAACGTCATCGATCCTCAAGGGCACGCGACGGACCTTTTCAGTCAATGGAGTGTGGATTATATTAAGGATCAATCGGAAAAGGCCTCGCCGTTTTTTCTCTATCTGGCTTACAATGCTCCTCATACTCCCATTCAACCTCCTGAAAAGTGGCTCGAGATAGTGAAATCAAGGGAATCGGGGATCGATGAAAAACGGGCCAAGCTCGTGGCATTGATCGAGCATTTGGATGATGGAATTGGAAAGGTGATTCAGTCCTTACACAATACAGATCAATATAGGAACACAGTCATTGTGTTCACCAGTGACAATGGAGGGCAGTTGAACGCTGGGGCGAGAAATGGAGCCCTTCGGGGCGGTAAGCAAATGATGTACGAAGGGGGTCTGAAGGTTCCTTTTTGTGCCGTCTGGAAAAACCATATCCAGCCGGGAAGTGTGTCGGACAGAAGGGCATTGACCATGGATCTTTATCCGACTTTCTGTGAAATCGCCGGAGCATCGAAGACGGTCGATATCGAAGGGAAATCAATATTGAAAACACTGCTGGGGCAATCGCAACCAGAGGAAGCTCGAGATCTTTATTTTGTCAGAAGAGAAGGGAATATGCGCTATGGCGGCAAGACCACTGAAGCCCTCCGTCGTGGTGATTGGAAAATTCTTCAGAACAGTCCCTTCGAGCCCCTTGAAATGTACAACTTGAAAACGGATCCACTGGAACAAAATGATCTGGTACGGAAAAACACTGGGAAATATCAAGAAATGGCGACTGCCTTGCGTAAGCAGATTCAGATTGGGGGAGCCATTCCCTGGCAGAAACCATGAGCTGAGCAATCCGTCGAATTTAACACACACCTGAGATTAAAAGTGCGGGACCCATAAAAGGGGATCCTTACCACACAGAACAAACTGTAAATGCTTGCTTCCATCACGGCAGGCGATAATTGTTTTCCTATTCATGAGCTTATTGGACTACATAGTATTAGTCGGTTATTTCATCGGAATGGCCGGTATCGGATTCTGGGCGATGGGTCGTGTCAAGGGGCAGGAGGATTTTCTGCTGGGGGGACGTCGATTCGGAAAGTGGCTTCAGGCATTTGCTGCATTCGGTGCAGGGACCGGATCGGCAGATCCGGTGAATACGGCTCGGACCAGTATTATCAGTGGTATGAGCGGAATGTGGAGCGTAATGTCCTGGCTGTTCGTCACTCCTTTCTATTGGTTCACCGGTGTGTGGTATCGGCGGATGCGTCACCTGACCCTCGGTGATTGGTTTGTCGAGCGTTATGAATCCCGCAACATCGGGGCCGCCTATACCGTTTTTGGAATCGTATTCTACATGGTGTATACTTCCATGCTTTTCTCGGCCATTGGCAAAGTGGCGGCGCCGCTCATGGGAGATTCCGTGGTGATCGGTAATTCTTCGATCGGTCTTGAATATATTCTGGTTCCGGCAATTGCCGTCTTTGTCATCGTTTACGGCGTGCTGGGCGGTTTGACCGCAGCGTACTGGACAGATCTGGTTCAGGGGATTCTGATTATCGTCCTTTCGGTGATGATCATCCCTTTTGGATTGTCTGAACTGGTTCAGAAGTTCGGCAACCCCGAAACCGATGGTCTTTTATCTGGATTCAGAATTATGCACGAGCAGCTCCCGGCATCCATGTTTGAGA
>DUCD01000179.1:22051-23673 GCA_012959985.1 Verrucomicrobiales bacterium
GCTCGACCAATGCAGGAGAGTTTCCCATTCACCGAATTCTTGCAGTGACCCTCATTTCCCTAGTCGGAGTGATGGTCATGCCTCATTTCATTGCCACCGGCGGCGGCTCAGCTAAGTCTGAATCCAGCGCTCGGATTGGGTTAGTGGCGGGCAATCTGGCAAAGCGTTTCTGTACCATTGGGTGGGCGTTGACCGCGTTGATCGTACTCGCTCTGTATGCCGATAATGCGGAATTGGTTCAGGATCCTGACAAGGCGTGGGGCATTGCCGCTCGCGAGTTGCTCCTGCCGGGATTAAGGGGGTTGATGCTGGCCTGCATGCTAGCTGCGTTGATGAGTTCCGCAGATACCTACATGCTGGTCTGCTCCGGTCTGGTGGTTCGAAATATCTATGCTGCCTTTATTGATAAAGATGCCTCTGAAGCAACCTGTCTTCGTCTGGCGAGATTGACCGGTGTGCTCGTGATAGTCGGAGCCGTGGTGTTTTCCTGGCTCATGATGGACGTTTTTCGTCAACTGGAATTGACCTGGATTGTCCCAATGGTTTTTGCGGCCCCATTCTGGGTTGGGATGTTCTGGCGACGCGCCACCACAACGGCAGCCTGGGGGACGATAGTTTACTCGACACTGTTCTTTTTCCTGATCCCATGGATGGCTCCGAGCCTTTGGCCTGAATTGAGAACTCAGGCACGGTTCACTCAAACGAACCAGATCGTAACCACGATCACAGAGCGTACTGCGGTCCCATCCGATGTACGCCGCAGAAGCGTCCTGATTGAAGAATGGAATCAGAAAAATACCGAAGCAATGGCCTTGTCGGATTTGGAACTTCAACAACAGGCTTTGGCACTATTGGGTGAAGTACCGAAACAAATTCTTGCCGGAGAAAAAATGCACGATACATTTAAATCCGGCGGTACTTCCATCTTCTGGTCTGGTGGAGTCAAACCGGTTGGCGATACGGCTCTCAAGGAAGTTTCCAGAGTCCAGGCTGAAAACCGTGAAACGATCATTGAGGTTTACGCTGGGCCGATGAAAGGGGAGGGGAATTTCAGGCTCGATTTCCTGTTTTATGAACTCGTGGGAATGGATCTTATTTCCCGGAATAATGCTTCCTTGAAAACCTTGGAATTGCCACCGAAGATATTCACTCCTTTTCTAGTGATGATTTTCCTGAGTTTGATCACACGACGCAACAGTTCTCACCAATTGGATCGTTTTTATGTGAAAATGAAAACTCCAGTGGATCCTGATCCGGATGTGGATCTTAAGGAAATTGGCAAATCCTACGCGAATCCTGATCGCTATAACAGCCGACGGCTTTTCGCTCACCCCGACTTGGAATTCGTCAAACTCAAACCCTATGATATCGCAGGATTTGTTCTAACTCTTGCCGCCTGTTTCGGCGTGATTGGATTGGCCTTTTTGATTGCCGGTATCGGCGGGTGAGTTGCATTTGAATCGAGCCAGAAAGGGCCTGTCCAGAATGACACTAAGTTAAGGCATTCTGTTCCGTCCTGATTGGTTTTCCATTGTCCGGGGTCGACGCCCCGCCTTCAGGAACAAAATCATGTCTACGGTTTTTTCAAACTTGAAGCTGGCCGCGGTGAGGCCGGATTTGAC
>DUCD01000179.1:23683-27908 GCA_012959985.1 Verrucomicrobiales bacterium
GGTCATGTCAATCCCAGACCCAATTGCCCAGAAATTCCATCGAAACCCCGTCTTAACTTAGTGCCATTCGAGCCTGTCCAGAATGACACTAAGTTAAGGCAACTGGTCGATGAGTTCAGTGTTCTTCCAAGTAAAGCATCACAGGGTAGGGCTCGCTCCACTGCCATTCGGGCCTGTCCAATTACTCGATCCGGGACAAGGTATTGGTGCGATGGGTTCGAATCGTTACGGTTAATCGAGATTTGTTCTGATTCTTTTCATCTTGTGGATTCTCTCCTAAGCTGGGAGGGGCCATCATGCGAACGAAGGTTTTTGCTTCGGTTTCTGACTGAACACTGCGGACCGCGTGATGAATAGGGTCATAGCTTATTTCGGTGTTGAAAGCGCCCCCATCCAGAGAAATATTGGTAATCGCAGAGGAATCTTCGGGGAGATCAATCGTTGTTGAAATCCCGGTGGATTTTATTGAGGCACACTGAAATCCTGATACTTCCTGCCAATTTTCAAAGTGACATATCAGATCGGTTTTCATGGCTCCGATTTTGTGATATTGAGTCTCAAAGGAATCTTTCCAGGAGTCACCCACTTGAACGGGTTTACCGATCAGCGAAGCGGGGCGAATAAGGCGTCTCAACGCATCCGGATGGAAAAGGTTGCGGAATTTCTCAAGAACAAACGGTTGCATGTTTTTGGGGAATTGTCCCGGGATTTCCTCCGATCCTGAGACGAAGTGTATCATGTGGTCGCTGCCGATATTGAACCGGATCTTCCAACCGGGAACTCGCCCGAATACCGGGGCCAGTTGGTTGTTCTTTTTCGATAAGTCGGTCATCGAATTAAACCGAAGTTTGACGTTTTCAGGGAAATTGACGCGCGTCGCTCCGAATACCAATTCTCCCGATAGAGTGCCTTCCTGATTCTGTTCCAGAAAACTCAATAGGTATTCCTGCTCATAGTGAAATTCCTTGATGATTGGCTTCGGTCGACCGGGGTAAGCGATTTCCGTCACTTGTTTGACAATCAGGTGCCTGAATTGGCGTTCACCCGGTTTTCCAATTTGGCCTGCTTGAATGGGAGCTTTGGGATCCAGTTCAACGACTTCGACGGAGACATTTTCAACAATCGGAGTAGAGTCCTGTGGTTTGCTGGGTGTATTTGTGGAGGATTCGCGAGAACATCCAGATAGTAATATGACAAGACAAGTTGCCGTCAAAAGAAAATTTCTGTTGTGATGAGATACATCCTCTGTGGGCTGACGCTCAGCTTTATGGTCTTGATTCATGTTCGTTGATACCTGGTGCAGGCGTGCTTGCTGAGGACTCAATCTACGTCAGGGTCAAAGGGGATGCAACCGCCTATCTTAGGGGCCCCTCAAAAATAGCTTCGCCATTTGCTGGAGGCGAATTGGGTTTCTGGCAAGGCGCGACAAAGGAGCAAAGCCAAAGCTCTGTGACTGAGGAGCAACGAAGCCAGAAGCCCAATTCGCCCCAGCCCGGAGGGGCGGGGCGGCGTCCTGCCGTCTGCGGCGTTACTCGTCGGTTGAATCCCCATGAGGGGATACGTCTTCCTCGTGCCTTGTATCCGACAAGACGGCGCTCCCGCCCAATGGTGAATCTATTGTTGAGCGGTCCCTTAGCATTCCTTTTCTCGAGTCTTTTTTCAAATCTCTGTATTAATGATGTTTTAACTGGACAATTCATCCTCATGGAATTTATAGCGGAGACCGGTTTGGATGGTCTCTGCATACAAAAAATTCAGGATTGTCCTCATCTGAGTTGAAAACAGGCGTCATGAACACAGGAAAACTATCTAAGTTGGCTGCACAGTTGAGTATTCTTCTGATTGATTGTCCCGACCAAAAAGGATTGGTTCATAAAATTACCGGAGCCATTTTGGACAGTAACCTCAATATTGTCAGCAATGGTGAATTTGTGGACCAGGAATCCAATCGGTTTTTCATGAGAACGGAGTTGGATGGTTCAGTGGATGGTCCTGAACTGATGGAGAAACTTCGATCCTTTCTACCGGTCAATACGAACATTCGATTGTCAAAACGAGAAAAGAAGTCCGTCATTATTATGGCTTCCGGAGAGCCCTTTTGCCTTGGGGACCTTTTGTTGAGGCAGGCAAATCAGGAACTCCCTCTGACTATTCCAGTTGTTATAAGTAATCATCCGAACCTAGCGCAACTCGCAGCTAAATTCTCTGTACCGTTTGAATGCATCTCCCATGAAGGGAAATCACGAGAGGAGCATGAATCCGCCATTCTTGAACGAATCGATCATTTTCAACCGGACTACATTGTTCTGGCAAAATACATGAGAATTCTTACGCCGGGTTTTGTATCCGGGTTTCCCAACCGGATTCTTAACATTCACCATTCCTTTCTACCTGCCTTTGCAGGTGCAAAACCCTATCATCAGGCCTTTCAAAGAGGCGTTAAAATCATCGGAGCAACAGCTCATTTTGTGAATCAGGATTTAGATGAAGGTCCCATTATTTCTCAGGATATTCTTCACGTTGATCACACGCACAGTGCCTTGGACATGGCTCAGGCCGGTCGGGATGTCGAAAAGATTGTCCTGGCACGTGCCCTGAATCTCGTCCTTGAAGAACGTGTTTTTGTTTGCGGCAACAAGACCGTGATCTTTTCCTGATTACTTGGATAAGGCTTTATCGACCATTTGCTGGCAGTCACTCAACATGGTCTGGTAAATTCTGAATGAGTCGTCCGCAACCAATTTTTCCTTTACCAGCTCATTAACGGATTTATGCCGCATCCGAATGAGTTCTTTGTTCATTTCCGTAAGCCGACTGTCCGTGGCCTTTCCCTCGCTGAGTTCAAACATGATCTGTTCTACGGCCAGGTAATAGATGTCCAGACGGTCCTTTTTAGTGCGTTGCATGAAGGATCTCAACCCCGCACCTAGTCCCCAAAGGGCAAGGGCTGCAGAAAGAAAGAAGGCCATGGACTCGGCGTAGCGGACCAGAAATCCAGGTTCGTTGCGTCGGTAGTAGCCATCCGCTCCTTTATGAACCGGGAATTGCAGTGATCCGTCATTCTTGGGCTGATTCATCTTACTCAATGCCAAGTCATGTCGAATAAGCTCTGCGCGGTTGGAAAACATCGTCTGAGCAATTAGATAGGCAATTCGCTCAGGAAGATCTTTTCTGCATACCAGCATAGCGGGAACCGCGACGGTGCCTATGGCCTGGTCCGGTTCTCCCAAGTGCCCCAAATCCGGTACGGGATAAACGTGTTCCGGAATCACAAACGGTTGTATGAATGGATAGTTAATTTGAAACCCGTCAATTGATCCACCGACTTTAGAGGCCTCTCCCAGACTCACAAATTTTACTTGGCCGGATGAAATAGCCGTCTCGCAGGCGGTGTTACGCAAACTGGAAACAAACAACATGGCGTCAATCCGGCCGGCAATCAAGTTCGTCACCGCGACGGATGCTGAATCATACACCGGCGTAAATTGATTGGTACGGATTCCGTAATGACTGAACAAATGCTCAACCAATTGGAGTGTTCCACTACCAGGTTGCCCAATGGCGATCCTCTTGCCTTCAATGTCCGTCAGATTATTGAATTCAACTTTTTCATGTCTAAGGAAATGCAGAACTTCAGTGGAAACCTGGGCAATCGATCGCAGATCGGTCCCGATCATGATATCATTCTGAATCAGGGCAAAATCCGCATGTATTCCAGCAATCGGAGCCTCAAGGAGACGGACGTTTTCTCCGCTACCTGCGGATTGTACAATTTTCACCTTCCATGAAGGATTATCCTTTTCCAGGACTTTTTTGAGGGATTCAGCTATGGGTTCATACCATCCTCCGGGAGAACCAGTGGCAAAAACCAACTCGATTTGTCGGGAATCGTGCCATTTCATCATCAACCAGCCGAAAAGTATCAATGTTCCAAGAATGGGCAGAAATGGTGAGGCTTGTTTCATTTGTTAGAATTACGCGGGGCAGATTTCAGGGAAATGACCCATCTGCTGATACATCAGGCAGATCGGCCAGGCTCTTGCATTCATCAACAATTCCTGGTTGATCAAGGCACACATCTGTTTGTGGTTTAGTAAAAGAACTTCATGAATTAATTGGCGACTCTGTAGTTTCTATCTCTATAGATACAGATCCTAACGAGGATGAACAACAAGTGGGTAGTCCTGCCTCCGATGGAGAGTTGGAGTTTGCCGATGCAGCTTCA
>DUCD01000180.1:0-3588 GCA_012959985.1 Verrucomicrobiales bacterium
TGTTTCACCCCCTTTATTACCTTGGTAAATGTATCTCTCTATACTTACTGTCCCACATGGCGTTTCATAATCTTTCTTTACTTTACCTTTTGACTTCTTCTTTGTTTTTAAAGGCTTTTTCAGCGTCATAGTCCCAGTACTTGGCCGTTTTCACAGTAAACACTGTCTTTTTAAATTCGTCTTCTAGAGCTACTGCAATTTGTGCATCTGCAAGAATTTTTGTTGTGCCTTTTTGTTCCTTGCCGTTGTGACCCATGGCTCCAATCACGAAGGGTAGCTTGGGTGATTTCAAGTCTTTGCGGACATCTCTAATAAAATGGGCCATATTTGCCTGATAGGTAGTTGTTGCATGGTCTGAGAATTTATCGTTGTAACCTTGAAACCACACGAATCCTGCGATCTCATAGCCTTGGCCGCTATAATTGGGAGCGTAGGCTTTGAGGTTTTTTAGTGTGTCATCGACACTTGCCAGCATCAGTCGATAATAATGTCCAAATCCCTCCATGTATTCTTCTTTTGAGAAGGGCTTCTTTTTCCTTTTGGCTCTATTTTCCAGATCATTAATAAAAGCATCGGTTGGCTTCTTGCCACTGGGTGGTAGAAAATCCCGAAAAAGTGACTTGCCTCCCCATGCTGCCTTGATGATAAGCACATCTTCATCCAATTCCTCGCCGATGCTCCATCCAAAAGAAAGTTCAGGGCCGATTTTTGTGTCGGTGGCACCATAGCCCACGCTCAAGGGCCCGTGCATTTTCATTTGGATGTGATTTATAGATACATCCTCTCTTTTGATGAAGGATCCACCTTTATGATATTTTTCGAAGCCCACTTTGAGTTTTGGGTCTTTTAACCGGTTCTCAATCACAGAGGTCTTACAATGACCTTGCATATTGGATTGTCCGGCCAAAATAAAAATCTTGAGCTTCTTATTTTCTGAAAGGGCTTCTGCACAGACCTCAGATGACAGAGACCCAAATGAGAAACTGCATCCAACAATGAGTAAATTAATTGTTTTCACGGTGTATTCCATTTTTATTTCTGTCTTAAACAATACTGCGGCGTTAGTGCAAGAATCGACTTAGAATAAGGTGATCAGGGTCCAGCGGATTCCGGAATTCCTTCACCCCAGGAACTGTTTGATCGGGCCGGTCTGGTCGAGTCTCAGGCTCAGGTCGAAGTCCCCGTAGTGTTCGATCGGGTTTCCGTGGGCGTTGAGGATCGTGGTATACAAGTTGCCCAAGGTCTTGTGGCCTTCCTGTCCGTGGTAGGGCAGGCGGATATAGCGGCGACCCAGATCGAGCCTGGCGTTGCGACCGGCCATGACGATGAAGGGGTATTCCCAGCCGTGGCTGTGGTGGGTCTCGCCGCCGTCGGGAAAGTAGAACAGCATGGTGTTGTCAAACATCGTTCCTTCGCCTTCAGGGACGCTCTTGAGACGTGAGACAATTGTGTCGACCAAGGTCATGTGATGGTGGCGGCAGCGGTTTCGGATTTCGCCCGCTTCAACTCCGCCGATGGTCTTGTTGTGCCCCAGGTCGTGCAGATTGACCTTCTCGTTCTCAATGCCGGGGATCCCGGTGTAGGGGTGAGCCAGCTCGTCAACGGTAAACGCCACGACGTTGGTCAGGCCGGAAATCAGCGCCGACAACAGCACTTCGCTATGGGCACGTTGCCGATCGATGGTGTTCAGGTTCTCCACCAGATATTTTTTGTCCAGCTGCGGAACATGCTGACGAAGGACATCACCCATGGCGTCGACCTTTCGATTGCGTTCGCGAATGGCGTTGATGGAATCCCCGTAGTTGCTGAGCTTGCGCCGGTCGATACCGGTCTGCCCCGCGGCGAGGCGCCCTTGATTCTCTGCTGCAAAAGCCAGCACCTTGCGCTGAAGCTGATATTTGATCTGGTCGTCCGGATTGTTGGAAACGGATTTGAACAACTCCTCCATCGCGCCTTTCGGCGAGCCGAAAGCGTAGTTGGGTTGCTGCGGCCCACGCGCCGAAAAACCCTTTGCGATGCCGTCCAGACTGCCGCGTGCGTTGCCTCCACCGATCGGGAAGCAGGCCAGCTCGATGTGCTCCATGGGCGAGGGGAAAAGTTTGGCCAGTTCGAAGTCGACGGTTGCCCACTTGATGGAGCTCGGCCGTTCGTTGGCCTTGAAGACGCCGAGGGCAGAACACCAGGAGTGATGTCCCGTGGTGCACATCTTGCCAGAGAGTCCTTGGAGGATGGTCAGGTTATCCTTGTGGGCATTCAGCGGGCTCATCCAGTCGGGCAGTTCATGCCCACCCAGGTCTACCTCGAACGATTCCTTCTTCTGCTCCCGGGCCATATCGTGCTGGCTCAGGGACGGAGGGACCATCACTTTGGGAAACAGTCCGTTTCCTCGATGCATGAAGATAAAACGCTTCGGTGTGCCGTTTGAAGGATGGGCAAAAAGGCCAGGGACAAATGCCATGGCGGCGGCGCCAAGCGCTGACTGCTTAAAGAAATCTCTGCGGTTGCTCATGCTTACTCTTGGATCGATTTACGGTAGATGAATGAGTCGGATGTTAAAAGGGAAACGACGACCGCCTTGAAGCTTCCGCCACCCTTTTGATAGGCGTGGTCGGCGTCGATGAGTGTCTGTGAGTCGGAGATCATTTCGTTGCGTCCCATGAAAAAGCGAAAGGCGTGGCGAATTATCGACTGCCGCACGCGTTCGGACCTGGCCAATCGGTCGATCATATCCAGCGCGTCGCTCACCTCGCCGTCCAGCTCCGGTTCACCGGTACCATCCAGGTGTCCGATGGAACTGATCCGTTTCGTCTTGTAGGTATTGGAGCCGTTTTTCTTTGTCGGCTTGGCAAGGATGTGTCCCTCGTGCTCAAGGGGCTCCTCAAGGCGGTAACGACCAAAGTCGTCATAGGCCTCGAAGGCAAAACCCAGCGGATTCATATGCTGATGACATTTCCAGCACTCTGCCTTTTGAGTCACGCTCTCGACAAGCTCGCGCAAGGTCTTGTGCGGATCCTCGGGAACCTGAGCATCGACCGTGATCGGCACATCGGGAACGCGACCGGCCAACAGCTTCTCGCGGATCCAGCGCCCACGCTTGATCGGGTCCGTGTGAAAGTTCGAGGAATGGGCGATCAACCAGGCTGGATGCGTGAGAATGCCTTTGCGATTGGCGATCTTGAACGGCTGCTCGACCGGGTAATCCCAGAACTCCTTGGCCATCAATTTTTCATAATCTTCACTCTCCCTTCTGCCGTAGCGAAAGTTGCCCGGCGTCGGCGGCAGGTTGTAAAACGTCGAATGATTATAGGCATAGCCGTGGGCGAACGACGGTGTCGTGAAGGGCGTCCTTCCTTTCCCGATAGATTCACCCAAAAAATACATATGCCTCAGGAAGTCCCGGGTCTGCCTGTGGTGCCCCATGAAAAACAGTGACTTCTTCGATTTGAGGAATTCCAGATTCTTCTCGATCACTTTCTCGGGCTCCGTCTTCCAGTCCGTATCCTTGAGCTTCGCGTAGAGTTCCGTCCATTCAGCGATGATTTTGAGACTCCGGATGGAAAAATGCCCGAAGAATCCCGCAGTTCACCG
>DUCD01000180.1:3737-4644 GCA_012959985.1 Verrucomicrobiales bacterium
AGCAAGACTCCGTCAATACCAGCGCTTCGCACAGAAAAAGAAGACCCGAAACAATACCGGCATGAACTCAAGAGATCTGAAAAAATACTGCCGTTTGAATCGTGAAACCAAAAATCTCCTCGAAGCCGCCATGGACGATCTCAAACTCAGTGCCCGATCCTATGACCGAATCCTGAAAGTCGCCCGCACCATCGCGGATATAAACGGCACCGAAAACATCAGCTCAAATGACATCGCCGAAGCCATTCAATACCGCAGTCTGGATCGTCAAATCTGGACCTAATCGCTCAAAACAACCATGCCTCATCAGAAGATCCAAGCACCGCGCCGAAGCCAGCGGCTATGGTTTGCGACACCGAAACTGCCGCTGCCCTTGACCTTTGCGATCTTCCGGCCCGCCCCCACAATCAGCGTCTCGAGTTCGGGGATTTTCATGGTCTTACTTGAGTTTTGGGTTGAGAGGGAGAGTTTGACATCGGTCCAGTCTTCGCCGCTGGTCGGCATGACGATGGCATAGGAGGCGATGGCAGCAACGCGAGTGATCTGGGCGCGGTCCGCGTATACGGTGACTTCCGACAGAGTTGAACTGATAGGATTCTCGGACGGGATGGCCGCGAAGGAAGTTGCGGGGAGTAGCGTTGCGAGGAGGAGTGCAGGGAAAGTTTTGATGTTCAATTCTTGGATTTACCGTTGCGATCGTTTCATTTGCCAGATCGATTCTAAGCTAGAGGGAGTTCGGTGAACGTAAATCGGATGTAAAAACGAATCGACCCCAAATCTCCAAGCAAGAAAGGTAATCCAGTTCAGTTGAGTTGTTCAGTCCGCCTGAAAGGCGAAGAGGGTCGAGTGGGTCCTCACATACAGGGTGCCTTCCACGATGGCAGGTGTGGCGTAGACTTTTTCCTTC
>DUCD01000181.1 GCA_012959985.1 Verrucomicrobiales bacterium
CGCCCTGGGCGCAACATGGGCCCCTGGAGGACCGATGCACTGGTGAAAACCTGAGTTTTTTTTTTCATGACGCTGTAGGCTGGTTCAAAGGCAACACATGCTCATTCAGCGTTTGCTATACTTGCCCATCGCTCGTGTAGATCGCGCCGCAGCGCGATTCTGATAGGGTTATGCAAACACATAAGGGGATGGGTTGGGGTCGGTTGTTCGGTCGTTCAGGTAATAGGTTTTGAGTTCGACATCACCATATTCACCAAAATCCATCCGCAGATCCGGACCGAAGCCGACCCCTTTTTTTGAATAGAGATCAGTGTGAAAAGTTCCCTCCAGGCCTTCCTCACTTTGCCAACTGTATTCCGTCTCCAGGAAGGCGCCATAGGAACTCCTGAAACCGGGTTTGAATCGAAACGCATTCTGATTTGTGCCGAGACTCTGTTTCCAGTAGGGAAAATACATGACAGGCACTTTGTCCATATAGACCACGGCATTACGTCCCGACACATATTTACCGGGAGCCACTGTCAGGGAGGAGGTCTGAATCCGGAACTTAGGTTCGGCCAGATTATCAGAGGTTAAGAATGCGTTGGTCAATGAATAGGTCTGCTGGTCAGGGTTCGAGATCATTCCATCGCCCTTCACATAGAAGACATCCATCCCAGCGCGAAAAGAATCGGATTTCATTTCCTTGGTTCGAACATTGTAGTGAAGAGGATCCCCATACCACACCTGCCCGCCCCGTCTCAGAATGACATTGCCTGCGGCAACTACCTCTCCGGTCTTTTCATTGAAGCTACCTTCGTCGGCCGAAAGAATGATGTCGTCATATTGTAGAATCCCCCCTTCCCCGAATCGAGTGACCCCGGTCTCAGGGTCGACCTCTACATAACCTTGAGGGGTCGAAGAAATAATCGACCAGTCGACCTTTTCAGAGTCCTCCTGCGCTGAAAGAAAGAAATGGGGCGATAATCCAGAATGCAGGACGAAAGAGAAAAGAAGAAATATGGAAAGCCGCTTACCCATTGGAAGCCGGATTCTATTTAGATTCCTTGATATCTTCCAGGGGATTTAGATTTTGAGCAGTATACTTCACTGGAATAATCAATTACTGCCACTCATTTTGACCACCGTTAAAACCAGTGCCGCAATGATAACCAATACGGCAACCACACAGGCAGAAATGAAGATGACGGTAGACTTATTGCTTTTCTTGGAAAACGGGGAATCTTTTTCAAATTTGATCGCATGAGTTCCGTCTTCCAGCTGGTTTTTCTTCACCCCACGGTTGATGACCATGGTTTTGTCGGTTGGATCGATGCTTCCCGGCCCCTTGTCTCCGGTCTCAAGCCGTATCTGAACTTGCCCCAGACGTAAAACCTGCCCCGGTTTCAGGACCTTCTCGGTGATTTTTTCGCCGCTGATGTAGGTTCCATTGGTGGAACTGAGGTCTTTGACCGTAATCGAGTCCCCTTGCCGAATGATTTCACAATGGTGACTGGATATGGAAGGTTCGGCAATCTGGAAAGAATTATCCTCCATCCGCCCGATTGTGGTCCGGTCAACCTTCAATTCATAGGTTTTCCCAGTAAACCCCTCGCTTAAAACTACCAGTCTGGCCATAAATCGGTTAATTCAGAGGATTATCTTCAGTAATAAATTTCAAGTCAACCGGATTCACCGGATTGCAATCTACCGTATCCCCAACATTTTCCATATTCGGGTAACAACGGTCACCGACACTAATGATCCTGTCGGTTGGATTCAAATCAAAAATTCATTCAACTGCGGCTGATGATCAGATCCAGCCGTCCTTTCAACCCGATGGCAGGACCAACCAACCTCAGTAGACTATCGGAGTTTCACCTCAATGGCGTATTTCGTGCAGAGTGGATCATTCCGTTCCATCGATTCGTTTCCTGAATTCCTCGAACATCGAGGAAGCATCGTTTGGTCCTGGCGACGCTTCAGGGTGATACTGCACACAAAAGATATCTTTCGTCTTATGACGGATCCCTTCGATGGTCTGATCATTCAGGTTGATTCGATCGACTTCAACCGAATTCGGGATAGAAGCCGGGTCAACAGCGAAACCATGGTTCTGAGAAGTGATTTCAATACCGCCGGTTCGTAGATTCTTGACCGGATGATTGGCTCCGCGATGACCGAACTTCAGTTTGTAGGTTTTGGCACCTAAAGCCTGGCAAAGCACCTGATGGCCCAGACAAATCCCAAATACCGGAAGACCGGATTGAATCAGCTCTTCAACAGCACGAACAGCATACCCGATAGCGGCTGGATCGCCGGGCCCATTGGATAAGAATATCCCTGCGGGCTTAAATTTCAGGGCCTCTTCCGCAGGCATGCCCGCCGGCACGACTTGAACATCAAAACCGCACTGCCGCAATCGACGCAGTATATTGTATTTTATCCCGAAATCATAAGCGACAATCGGAATTTCAGCCGCAGGCAACTCAGGATCATGTAAAACGGTGGTCGAGTGGTTTTCAAGTTGAAATGCCTTGCTGCTCACCTTGGATTCGGTCCAGTTGAACGGTTCGTTATGAGTAACTTTACGGACGTAATCCACGCCTTCAAGGCCAGGCCAGTCTCTAGCCAGTCTCAATGCTTCCGATTCCGGGATCCCATCCGTCGAAATAACTCCTTTCAAGGATCCGCGGACTCTCAACCGTCGAGTTAATGAACGTGTATCGATTCCCTGGATTCCCGGAATGTTATTTTCAGACAGGTAGTCAGACAGATTGGATTTCGATCGCCAGTTACTGACAATCGGCGACAGCTCCCGAATCACCAAACCGGAAACATGGGGGCAGTAGGATTCCATATCGTCGGCATTGATCCCATAATTGCCGATCATGGGGTAAGTCATCACCACAACCTGGCTCTTATATGAAGGGTCGGTGAGGATTTCCTGATACCCGGTCATCGAGGTGTTGAAACAAACCTCCGCCGTGGAAGTGCACCGCGCACCAAACGCATCACCGTGGTAAACTGAGCCGTCCTCTAGGGCTAAAATGGCTTTCATTCAGTATCTCAAAACGTGGCCATGCTAGAGAGGACCGTCCTTGGGTCAAGTTTAATCCGAATTATGACTCCAGACAGTCCGCCCGCTGTGGATCGTCCTCCGGTTCCGTCCTTTCAGCGGCCACCCAAGAAACGGGGAATTTGTCGACATGGAATCGCTTTGATCGACTGTGTAAACCCATTGTTCATCCGGATCGAAAAGAGTAACATCCCCTTTCATACCAACTTGCAACGATCCTTTGCCTTCCAAGTGCAGCAGCTTTGCCGGCGTTATTGTGAATCGGCGGATCAATTCGATAAGTTCCATCCCATGTGAATGATGCAGCTGCATCAATGAAAGAGCCAGTTCCGTCTCCAGGCCCGTGATCCCGAAAGGGGCTACACTGAATTCAACATCTTTCTGATAACCGCAATGAGGGGCATGATCACTGGAAAGAATCTCCAGAGTTCCATCGAGCACACCCTCCAGCACCGTTTGACGATCCGATAAACTGCGAAGAGGTGGATTCATCTTGAAGTGCGTGTGAAAGGCAGGCCATTCGGGGAGTTGAGGACAATCTATACCGGCTTTCTTGAACAAGGACCCACCATCTTCCTTCCAGAAGGCCTCACTTCCGGCAATGGCCGCATCCGTCAACGTAAAATGGTGAGGACAAGCTTCACCGGAAATCGGAATTCCTCGAGTTTTGGCCTCCCGAATCAACCTCACACTGCCGGCAGCGCTGATATGTTGACAATGAATAGGCGTTCCGGTCAATTCAGCCAACAGTATATTCCGTGAAACAATCAACTCTTCACCAACTGCAGGCCAACCATCCAGGCCAAGCACCGAACTCCAATACCCTTCGTGGATCACTCCATCAGTCACCGCAGAATAATCCTGACAATGATCCATTATCGGCAAATCAAACATTCCGGCATACTCCAGGGCCCGACGCATGATCTCATTATCCTGAACACAACGACCGTCGTCGGTAATCGCCACGACCCCGGCCTGCTTCAGAGATCCGATCGGGGCGAGTTCCTTTCCTTCAATTCCTTTGGTGATCGCTCCAGTGAGCAAAACATCGATTTTCGCTTCCTTCGCGGCCTTTTCCTGAATTAACACCACCGTTCCGGGAGTATCAATCACCGGTGAGGTATTGGGCATGCAGACAACCGTGGTGAATCCTCCACGCATCGCCGCCGCCGCTCCGGTTTTGATGGTCTCATTTTCCGTCTGTCCCGGCTCACGAAAATGTACATGGATATCAATTAGTCCCGGACAGACCACCAAGCCACTGGCATCGATCCTTTCCACTCCCTCTGGGACAGAATCAGCAACTGCTGGGCCTATGACAGCCACTTTCCCATCCAGAATCAATACATCGGTAATCTCATCTCGTCCGCAGGACGGATCGATCAAACGGCCTCCCGTTATCAAGCTAGAACTCATTTTTCGGAAGATACAGGGAGTGGTGTTGACAAGGCAAGAAGACTCACTCATATTCCCCTCACCACGCGGGTGTAGCTTAGTGGTAAAGCCCCAGCCTTCCAAGCTGATTACGAGGGTTCGATTCCCTCTACCCGCTCCAACCTATTCTTATTCAATACCTT
>DUCD01000182.1 GCA_012959985.1 Verrucomicrobiales bacterium
ATCCAACGACATACCAGGCCATCCGTCGGCAATTCGAACTCACTTATTATCGGCATGATAAAATCCTGCCCAGTCTGAAGGAATGTGAAGGACTCGACTGGAAAAGCGCGGTTGCCGTTGCCTGGAAAAGAGCCCGTTTCAATTTGGCTTCTAAAGTGGGTCTCGCATTTCCGGCCGCAGAGCTCGGTTTACCGGAAGCTCTGTCCACTACGTTCTTCCAAATGCAAACGGATCAAAGCGAATCCAGACGTCAACTGAATTTAAACAAAATCCTGGCGCTAACCGAGTTCACGGGGACGCCTGAAACTGGGGAAACCTGGTTGACGGAAAACCTGAATCGATTGGTATACAACGAATCCAAAAGGATTTACATTCTTCCTCCTCAGTAATCGGATATGAACAGCAGGCAGCTTTTGAATCTCGGCGTCCCGCTTGGGAAACCGATGAAACACGCCAACCATTTTATCGCAAACAACGTCTTGAAGGGGGGCGACCGTGCCCAGATTGAAACCAGGGTGACGGAGACCGTCTCGTATCCTGAGTCGTTTCTGAACGCCCCCCTGCGAGGTTCCTTTGCAAATTCGTTATTGGAAGGACAGACGGTCTTGAGAACCAATCCTGTTCCCTACCGCCAGTGGGGTAAGGATCTCGAGAAAAAAACAGACCGCCTGCGGAAAGCAATTGAAGAGAAAACGCCAGGTCATTGTACACCGCAAGGGGGCCACTCCCGCGGGAAAAGAGGTAATGGGGATCATTCCTGGTTCGATGGCATCGCCCGGGTTTCTGGTACGGGGCAAAGGCAACGCAGAGTTGTTGAACAGCGCAGCGCACGGTGCAGGACGCGTGATGAGCCGTGCCCAGGCGAACCGGTCCCTGAACTGGAAAGACACCGATCGCCTGCTCAGGAAAAGGGCCGTCACGTTGATGTCCGCAGGTCTTGACGAGTTTCCAAGGGTTTACAAGAATATCCACGACGTCATGGCGGCACAAACCGACTTGGTGGACATTCTTGGTGAATTCAATCCAAGGATCGTAAAAATGGCTCCAGCCGGCGAACGACCAGAGGATTGATAACGGGTAAACCTATTTCTTTAACACCCACTGGACTGCGTTGCGCAGAATCTGCTTATATGCGGAATGGCCATGTGCAGAACCGTCGTTCCCCAGGGTGATTCCAATGATGCGGGCCTTGGGATGTTTGACGACGAAAACTATCGGGTAGGTTTTGCCTTTCTTATCAGAGTGAGCGGTGGCAAGCACCTCAATTCCGGGCCCTTCCGGATCAGGTGTAAACTAATACAGTTCATCCTTAAGTGTAAATTGATCGGGCACTCCCTTCATGACGGGATGATCGGATTGAGTTACAGAAACCTGAAAGGTTCCATAACGGTCATGACCTCTTGATCCACCACTACACAGCTGCTTGTTGTATTCCGGCCAATCTTTCCAGTTGTACCACAGGGCTGGATGCCCAAGCAGCAATCCTTTTCCTGATTCGACATGTTTAAAAACCGCTTTCTTTGCAGCCTCATCCTGAAAGGCTTTATTATTGCTCAAATAAAGAACATCGTCGGGTCCAATCCGCTGGTGAATCGGTCGAAACCAGGGGTCGACTCCCGCTACGAATTCGGTTTCTTCCTGACCCGGTTCACGGCTGGAAACGTAAGTAACTCCTTTCGGGCTCAACATTTCATGGTGCACTAGGTTCATGTTGGTTTCCGAAACAAAATGAGAACCGGTGTATCTTTCCGGCCAGACGCCCCCATCATAAATGCAGCACCCTGCCGCGGCGGTGAATGCCCCTACCCAGTCGATCTGGACATGGGCGGGACGGGTATACTCAATGGCCGGTTTGATTTCCTGATGATCGGGCACCACGTTGAACGCCCTAACATTGCCTACATTTCCTTTGGCAACGAATTTTTCAGGAATCACCACATAAAGGAAATGCTGACCACAGGTTGCCGTCGTAAAAAACAACTCGCCATCTGGAGCAAAATCAAATCCCCAGGTGTTGCAGGATCCCGAAGAGACTTGTTCCACTGCCGAACCATCCGGTTTGAACCGGATGACTCCCGCAGTCACTCGTCCGAAATCACGTCCCGTTTTCCCGGACTTCGGTCGACCGGCGCTATAACCAATGGATCCGTATATCCGTCCATCAAGTCCCCATCGAAAATTGTTGATCACTGCATGGGTATCAAAGTCTCCAAAACCAGTGTATAGTTTTTCGACTCTATCACAAACACCATCTTCATCAAGGTCCCGCAGCATGAGAATGTCCGGCGCCTGAGCAACGATCACCCCATCCCGATGAAGCACCATCGAGGCAACCCTTTCAAGCCCCCCTGGCACCCCATGATTATAATCGGCAAAAATATGCCGCTTGTCCATGCGCCCATCTACGTCCACATCCTCAAGCCATGAAATCCGGTCAATCGCAGGTCGGTCCACTTTTTCGTCACGCGACTGACCGGACCGGAAAGCGAGCTCATGGTAGATGGAATCATCGTTTCGATGAATTCTGCCGCCATTCGGATACTTCGGTGATTCAGCAACCCACATTCTTCCATCCGCAGACCAATCAAGTGAAATGACATTCTGGATTTGAGGTTCGGCAGCCACCAGATTCATTTCAAAATCAGGATGGAGATTCAGTTTGGTGGCGTCATCATCTGGATGAGTAGGGCCCCCATCTGGATACGCCAACGTCGCCAATTCATCCAGTGAGCAGAATTCATCGACATTGGATCGCTTACCTGCCCAGGCAATTCCCCGCATCAGAATGGCACGATAGTGGGGCGTATTGCACACATCATAATAATGACCGGGGATGCTGACGAAAGCACGATAAGGAACGCGACTCTCTGCCCATGTTTTTTCAACGGTTCATATCTGAGGAGCAATCACAAAAACACTGTGAAAGGACGTGGCCAAAACATTGATGTCCCTGGACATATCAAGGTCGTAATAGATTTCATCTTTCCAGTCGAAATTTGATAATCCCTGTGTGACGGGATGATCATTATTGACGAAGTAAAGCCCTACCTCACCATGCAACCATTTGGTGCGCTGATTCTCGTGAATCCAGGATCCACCGATCACCCGTTTGCACCCATCGTTCTGTGCCCCGCTGACGACGCCATTATGAATCACCACCAGACCTCCTCCCCGCTGAATAAACCTTTCAAAACTCACTCGATCCTGCCCGGTAATATTCATCCCGTCCGCAGCATAGATCACTAACACGTCCGTCTCGGAAAATTCCCTTGTATCCGGAAAACCGAGTTACCCATCCACCTTCATTCCCCGACTCGACAGCAGGACTTTCCAGTCGTTCAGAAACCGCGTGTGCTCGTGCTCGCCCGGACCATGGGTATCAACGCCGCCCCGAATGAAGACACGCAAGGGTTCGAATGAAAACAGAGAAACGAAAGTAAACAACAGGAGGCCGAAAACCTTCAGGCAGCACGGTTTCATGGGAACGCTTATTGATGGTTTATGTCTCACTTGGCTGGCGATTGACCAGCTGAGGTATCCAGAGATTTAAATTGTCGAGTCAGGTTAGTAAGTGAATCCTCAATGCCCATCCTTTCGAGTGAACTGGCACCTACAAAGCCGACCGCATCCGTGGACTGAATGATCCTGGCCGCATCATCGGGTGTATTGATCGGTCCACCATGTGCCAGAAAAATCACATCGTCCCGCACTTGACGCACGGCATGAATAATCTCCTGAGTCCGCTTAATGGTATCATCCCAGCTAACGACGGCTTTTGTGACACCAATGGATCCCCCGACAGTAGTGCCGACGTGGGCAATGATCGCATCTGCACCGGCGTGAGCCATGCTCACTGCTTCTTCCGGTGTCGACACATAGACGACCGTAAACAAATCCATCTTTCGAGCCAACGCCACCATTTCGAATTCTTTTTCGACACTCATCCCGGTCTCTTCCAGGATCTGTCGAAACTGTCCGTCTACAATACAGTGAGTGGGAAAATTGTTGACCCCTGAAAACCCCATATCCTTTACTTTGAGTAGCCAATGCCACATCCGTCGCCTCGGATCTGTGGCATGAACCCCACATATCACCGGCACTTCTTCGACTATCGGCAATACTTCGTATTCACCAATTTCCATGGCGACCTGGTTGGCATCGCCATAAGCCATCAGACCAGCCGTCGATCCATGCCCCGCCATCCTGAATCGTCCCGAATTATAAATGATGATGAGATCGGCGCCGCCCTTTTCAATGAACTTGGCACTGATGCCCGTCCCGGCACCCGCGGCAATGATGGGTTCGCCTCGATCAATCGCACTTCGCAACCGTTCAATGACTTCTTCTCTTGTGTAGGGATTGCCCCTTCCTGTCCATGGATTCGGCATAGTTTTGTGTTTTAAATGATACGTTGAATCTAATTGTGTTTGAGATTAAAATTTAGCATGGGTTAAACGCGACTGGCAAGTTGTCGAAAATGTTATTGCTAATTGGTCCACGCATACGCTGTAGCGTGCGCTGTCCTCAGCGCATTTTCACGACACTATGAGCCTCCCCCAAAAAAGGGGACAGTGTTAATGTGCTAAAACGTAAGAACATTAGCTATGAGCAGAATGAATGGAAAAC
>DUCD01000183.1:0-1003 GCA_012959985.1 Verrucomicrobiales bacterium
CCGCTGAAATGAGTCGTCGTCGAATGATTAGCTGCTCGTTCACTGCTCGGTATCATACCAAGCCCTGCAAAGTGACACCAGAACTATTTTTGAAGGTTTTGTCTTCCTATCTTTTCACAAAACTATGCTGTGAACGGTTACCCATTCGGAGGTATCGAAGTTCAGGCAGGAATCATTTAGCATCACTTTGAGATGGTATCTGAGTTTTTGCAAACGATCCAATATAAGGGTCAATGTGTATTCTGCCCGAGAATTTATTGATTGGGTGGTCAAGGAGAAGGATCCAACCGCACACAGTCTGGAAGAGTGGAAAGAGGCTATACGATGGTTCTTTCGTGAAGCAAAGAAACCAACGGAAGGCTTTCAGCACCATCCGACTCCAGTTCAGAAGATCGAGTTCGGGAACTCGGACTGGCGGCGGGATCTGATTCAAGTGATTCGCCGACGGCATTACTCTATAAGAACGGGAAAATCTTACTGTGGATGGGTGCGACGCTTTGAGAGGCATTTCAAAGCTGTCAATCTGAGTGAATTGGGAGAGCCTCAGATCAAAGAATTTTTGGATCACTTGGCAGTGAATGAGAGGTCCTCCGTCAGCAGGCATTAAATGCACTTGTTTTTCTTTACAGAGAGGTATGGGAACGAGAGCTTGGGATTTTTCGGATTATACCCGTGCTAAAGTCCGCCAGCACCTACCGGTTGTTTTGAGTCGTGAAGAAATCAAACAGCTGTTTGCGGTTTCCGAAGGAACCTTCCAGTTGATGATGCAAGTGATGTATGGGGTCGGATTGCGTCTGCGTGAATTGCTCCAACTACGAATCCAGGATGTAGAAACGGATCGGGGCAATCTCATGGTGAGAGCCGGCAAAGGCAACAATGATCGAGTCGCTCCATTGCCCAATGCATTGAAAGACTCCCTGAAGAATCAAATTTTACGGATTCGGCCATTACATGAAAAAGATTTCCGTGAGGATGTTCCAGGTGTCGAACTTCCTATACCAAT
>DUCD01000183.1:1013-4616 GCA_012959985.1 Verrucomicrobiales bacterium
ATGAATTTTTACATCAGTTTTTACCCAATTATTCAATTTATCAAGAGAGATTTCATCCACTTCCAGTTCAAAATAAGTTTTCAAATGCGGGCATTCGCTGGGAATGGTTTTGGCTATGGCCCGCCAAGGGGCTTTCCATCGATCCTCGCAGCGGAATCAAGCGGCGACATCATGTGGTTGATGGTGTATTTCAACGGCATGTTCGCCAATCTGCTCAACTTGCCAATATTGGTAAGCGTGTGACACCTCATGTGCTTCGTCACAGTTTTGCAACTCATCTATTGGAGGATGGTGCAGACATACGTACAGTTCAGGAATTGTTGGGGCATTCCCAAGTGGAAACAACCCAGATCTACACTCATGTCATGCAACGCCCGGGGGTGGGTTTGCCCAGTCCATTGCACGCTGATTTTTTCAAGAGTCCAACGTAAGAACTCGTCCTCGTCGGAGATGAAGAGGTTCGGAAAGCCCACAGGTTCCTTAATCCGGCATAGGATTTCCTTTGATCCGAGGGGGCAATCGGATAACTTGAATTCCTTATGTTCAACCCTGATGATAATCGAATTGAATAATTGGAAAGTTTTTATATGAAATTCAGATTTCTCTCTTTGCTAATTCTGTTCACGTGTTCAGCAGGGTTACCCTGCCTTTGGGCACAGGAGCCTTCCGAACCCTATCAAACTCACAATGTGATTCTGGTGACTACGGATGGTTTGCGGATTCAGGAAATGTTCTCAGGTATGGACCCCATCCTACTGGATGATAAGGAACAATCCGGAGTTGAAGATTCCGATCGAATCAGGAAAAAATTCTGGCGTGAATCACCGGAGGAACGACGTCAGGCTCTGCTTCCTTTTTTCTGGAAGGAACTGGCTCACCGGGGAGTGGTTTTCGGAAATCAGAAACTGGGCAGCAAGACGACATTGGCCAATCCATTCGGATTCTCTTATCCGGGCTATGCCGAGTTACTCACCGGTCAGGTTCAACCTAGCATCACCAGTAATGACCCGGTTCCCAGTCCCCACGAAACGGTGCTGGAGTTTGTCAGGCGCAAACTCAACCTGGAATTTCATGATGCGGCTGCTTTCTGTTCCTGGTGGAATTTCAATGCGATCACCCAAAGTAAAGCCGGTTCGATATTCTGCAATGCCGGCTATGAGGCGATGCCAGAATCGTATTTGACGCCCGGCATGAAATCGTTGAATGCCTTACAGTTCACCATGCAGACTCCCTGGGATTCTGTTCGACATGACGCGGTGACCACAGGTCTGGCATTAGAGTTCATGGAAAAATTTCAACCCCGATTCCTTTACCTGTCAATCGGTGAAACCGACGATTGGGCTCATGAACGGCGCTATGACCGAATTCTCGAGTCAGCCCATTTTTTTGATGAAAGCCTTCGACTCCTTTGGTCGAAGATCCAATCCATAGAGGCGTACCGGGATCGTACAACTTTGATCATCACGACGGATCATGGACGGGGCATACTTCCCGAAGACTGGATATCTCATGGAAAAAAATATCCCGGATCCGAAGATATCTGGATCGCTGTAATCGGACCGGATACTCCAGCAAGGGGAGAAATCAGGAAAGGTCCCCATTACCATTTATCCAATATTGCTCCTACGATCGTAGAACTGTTTGGACTAAAGCGCACTGAATTCAACCCGGAATCGGGAACAGTGATGAAAGCTGCACTTAAGCGATGAAACAATATTCAATACGGCTGATTAGCGATTCAGGATTCTCCAGGAAACCATGATACAGGCTTTCCTGGTAAGACGGGGATCCGCTGGATTGGGATCGTTGCGAAATCTGGGCAAGTTCGCATTGTTTTTTGCCACGTCGGTCCATTGCAGCCTGACGCCTCCGATAAAATTCCGGCGAATCCTCAAACAGATCTGGTTCATTGGTTGGAATTCGCTGTTGGTCATCTGCCTGACGGGGCTGTTTACGGGAATGGTCTTGGCGCTCCAAGGTTATACCAGCCTGAAACGAGTGGGTTCCGAAGCTTTTCTAGGCCCTCTTGTCACCTTGTCTCTGGTTCGTGAATTAGGACCTGTGCTGTGCTCATTAATGGTTGCCGGAAGAGCCGGTTCCGCCATCACCGCCGAAATTGGCATCATGAGAGTTCAAGAACAGATCGATGCCTTGGAGCTGATGGGATTAAATCCGTTTCGATATCTGGTTGTGCCTAATCTGCTGGCATCCATCCTGTCCCTACCTGTTCTGGGCATGATTTTTAATATTGTCGGTATCTTCGGTGGCTACCTGATCGGCGTCCGCCTACTGGGTTTAAACGAAGGAACCTATTTCAATGAAATCAGGAATTACCTGGAATGGAACGATATTCTAGGAGGGATTTATAAATTGGTCAGCTTCGGGATTCTGATTGCCTGGATAAGCTGTTTCAAAGGATTCCATGCCTCACGAGGCGCGGATGGCGACAGTGCGGCTACCACAAGCGCCGTAGTGACAACATCGGTGGCGATTCTGGTCTGGGATTACTTTGTCACTTCTGTTGTTTTTTAGAATTCAATCAGACATGATACGAGTCGAGAATCTGTGTAAATCACTTCATGGGAAAACCGTCTTAAACGACATTTCCTTTGAAGTTGCATCGAATGAGTTCATTGCCATCATCGGCATGAGCGGAAGCGGTAAAAGTGTCCTTTTGAAGCATTTGGTGGGCTTGATGCAGGCCGACTCCGGCACTATCCGGTTCGAAGGAAAGAAGCTGAATGACATGACCACACGGGAATTGGAGACCCTCCGGAGTCGGATGGGTTTTGTCTTCCAGAATGGGGCGCTTTTTGACTCAATGACTGTTTTCGACAATGTGGCATTTCCTCTGAAGGAAAGGGGGGAGGTCGGTCGAACGGAGATTCTGGAGAGGGTTCAGGGTGTTCTTGATCAGGTCGGATTGTCAGGTATGGGCCATAAATATCCTTCCGAAATCAGCGGCGGCATGGCCAAGCGAACCGCCCTGGCCAGAGCATTGATCTGCGAGCCCGATTACCTTCTATTCGATGAACCGACCACTGGACTGGATCCAATTATCCGAAAATCCATGTTGAAACTTTTCAAAACGACACAAGCTCGGTTGAAATCCACTGGGATCATTGTTTCGCATGATATCCCGGAGGTCTTTCATATCGTGCACAAAGTGGCCCTTTTGTATCAGGGATCCTTTCTGGTTATTGACACACCTGAAGCGCTCTTTCGGTCCAAAGACCCAATTGTCCGACAATTTATTCGAGGTGACATCGACGGTCCCATTCGATATAACTGAAGGACAATGAAACCGCGGTATCTGGAACTTTATGTAGGACTCTTCTTCCTTCTTGGAATCACCTCCCTGGTTTGGATCAGTATGAATCTGGCCCGACAGCAGTTCTTCGGAAATAACGGTTATCAGGTCAATGCATTATTCAGTAATTGCAGCGGACTGACAGCGGGGGCAGCGGTGGCGATTGCCGGCGTCGAAGTGGGGCGAGTGAAGAGCATTTCCCTTGATGAGTATGAGGCCAATGTCACCATGATCATTGATGAAGGCGTGGAGTTACAGGAGGATGTCATCGCCTCCATTAAAACCAAGGGCCT
>DUCD01000184.1:0-13651 GCA_012959985.1 Verrucomicrobiales bacterium
TCTTACTCTCTCAACCCCTCGGAACTATTTCAGAAAAAAGCTCCTTGGAAAGAAAGATTTCCGCACTCCTTCGCAACCAATTACAGGGCGGGTCAATTTATCTCAGCACAGACGGGTCAATTTATCTCAGCGCCAACGTCATGGGCGATGCCACCTGCCAACACCCCCGGGCTCTCCAACTTCTGCGCCTGCTGCATCTGACGTTCCAAGCTCAACCGCTCTTCCTCGGCTCGTTTAAGTTCAGTAATGTCACGTGATATTGCGAACACCGACCTTTCGCGTCCGCTTGAGTCAACCTCTGGAAACAAACGCCAATCAAGATAGATGACACCTTCAGCACTATTCCATTCAAAGATGGTCTGGGAGGGTTCTCCTGTTTTGAATAGAGTTTTGATTTTATCTTCCCACAAGTCACAAAGTTTTTCGTCAAAGCCAGTTTCTCGGTGCGTCTTTCCAATAATATCTTTCTCGGTGAAACCGGATACTTTTAAACCTGCCGGGTTCATGTAGGTGTGTCGAAATTCTCGATCATAGCGCATGATGTAGTCCTGGCAGTTTTCTGCCAGAGATCGGAACTTCTCTTCACTTGCCTGTAACGATTCCTCAACCTGTTTTCCCTCTGTGATGTCGGTGACGGAACCACGTATCAAAACGGGATTCTTGTTTTGATCAAAAGTTACCTCTCCCTGGATACCGACATTTTTCTGCTTTCCCGATTTCAGAATGATGCGAACATCGACTGCATAGGGTTTGATATTCGCCAATGCGTCCTCAACTGCCTTTATTTATCATCTGGGTGCAGAGCTGCAATAAAGGAATCATAGGAAGGCCTAAACGAAAGATCTTCGCCGAATATGCGCAACAATTCGTCGGACCAGTATAAATCTCCATTTTGCGGATTCCATACCCAATGCCCTGTGTGTGCAATGCGTTGAGCCTCATTCAAATTGTTTTCGGCTTCTTTTAGCTGGGTGACATCCCGGGAAGTACCCACAAGTCTGATCATTTCCCCGGATGGGTCATAGTCCGCATGGGCACAGACAAGGAGATAAAGAAGCTGGCCACCGGGTTTCCTGAGACGGTATTCAACGCGATCTTACACCTCTCCTTTTGTTCTGTTTTGAAATGCACCATCGAAGATATTTCGGTCTTCAGGCACAACAAGTTCGCGAATTGCCCCGCGGTTCGGTGGGCTACCCTTTGGAAACCCATAGATGCTGTACATTTCATCTGACCAGAGAACAATGTTCTGGCGCAAATTCCATTCCCAACTTCCAAGCTGGGCCATCTTCTGAACCTCCTTTAACCTATTCTCGCTTTTCTGTAACAAATTTTCCAGCTGCTTCGGATTAAATTCGCTGGTCGTGTCTTCGACTTCGCGTTCCGGAGTCAGCCCCCTGGCATCGACCGCCTTAGCCTGGCTCAACAGAAATTGTTCTTTGCCTATTGGTTTGACCAGGTAATCGGAAGCGCCCAGGCGCACAGCTTCGGAGGCAGTCTCGATGGACGGTGCGTCTGTTATCAGAATCACTTGCCTATGGGATGATGCCTCTTTGGCGAACTTAAGAAGACTCAGCCCATTGCCTCGCGGCAGAATGATATCGGTCACCACTACAGCGAAATCTCCAGATCCCAGAATCTCCTTCGCCGATTCTGCGTCTCTGGCCTCACCTACATGATAACCTGCATTCTCGAGGAGACCTCGCAGGGAAATCCGTATGTTTTCATCATCATCGACGACTAATACGTATATCCTCATTCGATTTCTTCCAGCTTTTTCACCAAAAGCCTCTTATCCGTCCAACGTCGAGTCGAGATAGACGCAACCTTTCCTAGGATCATATCACCCCGTATTAGTCCCGAAGTCAATACAACGTTCACGCCTGTTTACTTCAGAGTCAGTCCCTGTATATTCGCCAACTATCTTCAACCGGTAAAGCGTACAGGTAAAACCAATACTACAAGGATACTGTCAACAATTGTCAGAACGTTGTTGGTCAATGCCTGCCGCAGTGACAAGTTATAGCTTGCTCGTTGCTTAACCCGGGACCGGAGGCCGGCGCCCGTTGTGCGTCTTCACGTTCAAACCAGAAAGCTGGACGGGCTGTTTGTCGTGGCGCGATCTCATTCATACTGTCGGTGACATACAGGCGTCCGTTTGCCATAACGTGGCTGGTGGTTTCGCTGTTGCGAATATCATCCAGGGGATTACGCCGGAGCACAACCAAGTCAGCCAGTTTACCCGGTTCGATGGATCCCAGATCCGTCGCCATACCCAGATATCCGGCACCGGACAAGGTTGCTGCTCTGAGCACTTCCATCGAACTCATGCCTCCCTGTGCCAGGCTCCACATTTCCCAATGAACTGAAAGGCCCTGCATTTGTCCGTGGCCACCCACTTGAACAGCCACTCCGGCGTCCAGGACTTTTTTAACAGCTTTTGAAACTTCAATGTGATGGTATTCCTCCAGAGGTGTTTTTTGTCTTCGACGTGCCCGGGCATCCAGAGTCCAGGGAGCGATGAACCCAGTCAACGGTTTGGCATCAAACACCGGGGTATGCTCATACCAATAGTATTCGCCATTGAGGCCTCCATAGCAAACAATCAGGGTCGGCGTGTAACCGACATCGGTTGCTCTCCAAAGACCGATCACATCCCGGTAAAGAGGTGCAATCGGCAGATTGTGCTCGATGCCAGTCGAGCCGTCTAGAATCATGCTCAAGTTATGATAGAACGTTGAACCGCCTTCCATGACCACGATCATACCCAATTCCCGTGCTGCCTGGTTAATCTGCTGACGTTGGTCCCGTCGCGGTTGATTGTAACTCTTGACCGAAAACGCACCTTGGGCCTGCATACGACGCAAGTGCGAACGGGCATCATCGAGCGAATTCACCACGGCCTTGGAATCGCTATCGGCACCGTAAAGAATGGTGCCGGTCGAAAAAATACGAGGCCCAACCATTTTTCCAGCCTGCACCAGTTCCGATTGTGAAAACACGAACTCGGTAGAAGCCGATGGGTCGTGAGAGGTGGTCACCCCATAGGCAAGATTAGCGTAGTAAGGCCAGTTGGCACGGGTTGAGGGCCCGGATTGAAAATGATTAACGTGGGCATGAACGTCGATAAAACCGGGCACAATAGTGCTTCCCTTGACATCAATCACCTGAGCGTCTTCAGGAATCAGAACGGCCTTCCGAGGACCCACACGGTCAATCCGGTTTCCATTGACAACCACAACGCCATCTTCGATCACCTGATCTCCCTGCATTGTGATCACACGCGCGCCGACTAAGGCAATGGTCGAATCATGAAGATCAGCCTCCACCTTCATTTCAATGGCAACACCTTCTGCTTCACTCAAATCCGGAAGCTCATCCGGCGCGCCTGGAACAAACTCAAAAACGTCTTTTAAATCGACGCTGAAGTAACGATTACCGACCAGCCAATGCAGCCGGTCGGCAGCTCCGGACCAGTGCAGATAACTACCGGCATCGCGCGTGACTTGTTTAACCGGTATGGCCTTGCTGTCCTTGTTCAACTGGATGCTCTTATTAACCCGGGGCAAAGGAGCAATAAAGGCATTGAAGAGTTCGTTGAAGGCGACCCAACGACCGTCCGGACTGACCACGACATTGTTGACGTATTTCAGCTTGAATATCTCATGTAGATCGGTCCCATCCAGATTAATCCGCTTGAAGACTTTTTCCAATCCCCCACCGGTCAGATAATAAATACGCTCACCTGAGGCATCAAAGGCCGGGCGACGCCCCTCCTTGGTGACTTCTGTCCACTTGCCCCCCTCAGCATCCACCCAGAAAATGCCGCGTTTGAGTCCGTAACGATAGCCTAGAAGATTGTTGCCCCCCCCCTTACCGAAGACCACTTTGGAACCATCGGGAGAAAATCGTGGCGAAGAATAGTAGCCGGGCTCACTCGTCAAGCTGCGTCCTTCGAGGCCGTTGAGCCGGACAGTGCGCACACTGCCGAGTTTCTCATCATTCCAACAAGTATAAACAAGACGACTCCCGTCCGGACTGAACGAAGGTTCATACTCAAAATCATCATCATTTGTAATCCGCTGAGGCGACCTATTTTCCAGATTGGTTTTCCATAAATAACCCAACATATGAAAGACCAGTGTTTTGCCATCGGGAGAAGTCACAGCGTCGCGCAACATCTGCGGAGTGAATGAATCTGACCATGCCGGGTATTCGCCGCGCACGGCACTGACCACCGTCTGTTCCACCTCGACTTCGAAGGGAATCTCGGTCACTTGCTTCGAGGAAATATCGATTTGGTGCAACTTGCCCATGGCCCAGAACACGATGGATTGGCTGTCAGGTGTCCAATCAAACCCAGGGTAAACACCGAAAATCGCCCAAGTCTCCTGCTGATCGTGACTCAGGCCATCGAAAAGCAGAGTCTGGCCACCACTGGTCGTGTTCAATAGATACAGTGAGGACTTGTCGCGCTCACGTCGTACAAAGGCGACATATTGACCATCCGGTGAAGGGGCCGGGGTTGAAGCCCCACCGCTACCTGTGACCAGACTGATCAGTTCACCTGTTTCCAGGTCAAGGCGGCGCAGATGATAGATCGATCCGTTGGCATCCTTGTTGTACTGAAACGCAGTGCCGCCACTCATGTCTTCGCTGTAGTAGACATAACGCCCGTCGGCAGAAACCACCGGCTCTCCGGCATCCTGCTGGTCGTTCTTGCGTTCGGTCAACTGGACTCCACCGCCACCGGACCGGTGATACATCCACATTTCTCCGGCCCCAAGGGAACGTTTCGAAGTGAAGTGCTTGCGTGCAACAAGGTAATCACCGTCGGGAGTCCAGGCTGGATTGTTAAGTAATCGGAAATCCTCCTTGGTCACCTGGATAGGATTGGATCCATCACTATTGATAATCCAGATATTATCGCCACCGATTCGATCGGAAGTAAAGGCGATGTGTCTGCCATCAGGGCTGAATACCGGCTGAATGTCCATGGCACGCCCACTGGTAATACGGGTAGCCGCCCCCCCCGTAATAGGCAAGGTATAGAGATCACCCAGCAGATCGAATACAATCCACTTACCGTCAGGACTGACATCCACATTGAGCCATGTGCCCTCGTTCGTAGTAAACCGAATTTCCTTAACATCGCCGCCATGAGCACCGTCTACATCCCACTCTTCTTTCTCCTTCTCGTCCTCATTCTCGCTTTCTTTTCCACTCTCGCCCTCCCCCGGAAGGAAGGCCTCATTAATTACCTGTGAATTAAGCTTGGTCGGACCGTCGGATCCCAAAGCAATCAAAAATGCTATCAAAAATATTTTTTTCAGATTTTTCATGTGAACTGCAGTCAACAATAGTCAGTTATCGGTTACACTTGACGCTCATCGATTCCCTACTCAGTGTTACCGACATGATTCAATATTTCAGGTCCATTGTCATCTCTCTTTTCCTTGCCGCATCGATTTCGGCTCAAGTTCCCGAGACGCCTTCCTTGGTAACCGGTCCGTTCGAAGCTGGATCTGACAACGCGGAATTCGAAGATTTCCGGCTGGTTCGGGCACCTATCACTGAATCCATGCTTTTGAAAAAAGGAGATCGATTGGCCATCATTGGCGATTCGATCACGGAGCAGAAAATGTATTCACGGATCATCGAAACCTATCTGACAGTGTGCGTTCCCGAGCTGAAAATCACCACGCGACAATTCGGCTGGAGCGGAGAAACGGCCGCGGGGTTCCTGCGGCGAATGGAGAGTGATTGCCTTCGATTTAATCCGACAATTGCGACTCTCTGCTATGGTATGAACGATCATCGCTACCGCCCTTATGACCCGGAGAATGGTCAATGGTATCACGATCAATACACAGCAGTGGTGAAAGGCCTGAAAAACTCCGGGGCACGCGTTCTCCTTGGCTCGCCAGGCTGTATTGGCAGAGTTCCGAACTGGACGAAGTCAGACCAACATTCACGCCGAGACTTGAATCTAAATCTGGCAACCCTGCGTAATATCGATATCCAAATTGCGGCGAGAGAAGGGGTGCGTTTCACCGACGTTTTCTGGCCGATGCTACAGGCGGGGGCAACGGCTCGACAGCGCTACGGATCCGACTACGCTGTAGCGGGAAAAGATGGCGTTCACCCCGGATGGTCCGGTCAACTCATCATGGCCTATTGTTTCCTGCAATCGATGGGACTGGATGGCGATCTTGGCAAACTTACTGTGGATCTGGCTACTTCCAAAGCACAGGGGGCCGAAGGGCACGAGGTTCTGGGATTCGCGGAGGGTGTGTTGAAGATCCACAGCACCCGTTATCCTTTCTGTGCTGAGGGGGATACCGACAAAGACAATTCCATTCGTTCCGGAATGACTTTGGTTCCATTCAACCAGAAACTGAATCGATTCACCCTAAAAGTAGCCGGAACTACCAAAGCCAATTACAAAGTGACCTGGGGTGCTGAGACAAAAACCTACTCTTCAACCGAACTTGCAGATGGCATCAATCTCGCGAACGAATTTGTTATCAATCCCTTCACCAATGCTTTTAAGCGAGTCGATAAAGCCGTGTTGGCAAAACAGGCTTACGAGACACGTCAAATAAAAGTGATGTTCCACGGCCCGGAATTTCGATTGCTTCCGGAAAGCGTCGTTGAGTTGACCGAAAGAACTCGACAAGTTCATGCGAAAGCGATTACTGACAGGTTTGTTCCCGTCGAACACGAGCTTCGCATCGAAACAGAGTAAACGGCCGCATCCAATTAATATTAGGATTCCTAAGACTGTCGGTCTTTGAAACATGACTATTGAAACAATTCTGACCCACCCGGGGGGCGCGCATAAGGATGAATTTCTGGCGTGCTGTGTCCTCTTGGCCACCGCCCCTGCAACCATCGTTCGCCGCGATCCGACAAAGGAAGATCTGACAAACCCGAACACTTGCGTCGTTGATACCGGACAAGCTCACTCGCCTGAGCTGAATAATTTCGATCATCACCAGTTTCCCAGGGACCATCCACCAACCTGCTCGTTGTCGTTGGTTTTGCAGCATTTGGGTCTATACGAGGATGCGAGACAATTCTGCGAATGGCTCGAACCTGCTGAATGGTTCGATTGTCGGGGTGCTAAAGATACAGCTTTCAAACTGGGAGTGAAAAGCGAAGTGCTCAATCAGCTTAACTCGCCGATCGATATCACCTTGCTCCAACGATTCGCACTCTGCAAGATGGTTGAGCGGGGAAATCCAATTTGGGAAGTGATGCGAATGATCGGAGAGGATCTGCTGAATTACCTGAAGTCTCTACGAGCACGCCTTGATTTCATCGGACAACATGCCGAGCTATGGGATCTGGGAATTTCAGGCCAAGCATTCAAGGTCCTCTTCATGCCGCGGACCGATCCCCTTCCGGAAAAGCCTTCAATGGGAATCCCCCGTTACATCAAGGCCCTGAAAACTGCCGATCAAGTGGTCGGTATGGTCTATCCCGATCGGCGTGGATCAGGTTACGGAGTTTCTCGTTATGAGGATGACATTCGGTTGGATTTCACAAAAATCGAGATGGAGCCGGACGTCCATTTTGCACATGCCCGGGGATTCATAGCCAAGACAACGGCAACCGACTCATCGCGACTACGTGAATTAGTGAAAGCTGCGTGGGTTTTATAGAAAAACTCCTTCTGACAAACTCTTTGTCATATATCGTTTCAACGCCTATACTTCATCTTAAGCTGCCACCACATATGAATAGGTTCCCATTCATTTTAAATAAGCTCTCCGACTCCATGAGACAGGTGGCTCTCAGGGTCTTGTTATTATTGACAGGGATATCCTCTGCCTCCGGAGGCCCACTTTCCGGTGAACTGACGTTTGAAAAACATGTTCGACCTATCTTCAAAGCTATGTGCTTCCACTGCCATGGTGACGAAGAGGAAAAAGAGGGAGAACTGGATGTTCGTTTGGTTCGTCTCTTGAAGGAAGGAGGTAAATCGGGCTCGGTGATCCAAGCTGGAAATCCAGCCGAAAGCTTGCTGTGGCAACGCATTGAATCCGACGAAATGCCGGACGGATCCAAAAAACTCACTGCGGAAGAAAAACAAACCATTCGAGACTGGATCAAGCAGGGAGCCAAAACAGCCCGACCGGAACCCGACAACGTAGAAGATGTCCGATTTACCTTGGAGGAACTGGAACACTGGGCTTTTCAACCGGTCCACCGTACAGAGATTCCCCTTCCGGAAGGATACGATCTTGCGACGCCCATAGATGGTTTTATTGCCACACGTCTGGCTGGAAAGGATCTTCCTTTTTCCAAAAAAGCCGATCTGCGCACGCGGATCCGCAGAGTCACGATGGATCTAACGGGTCTCCTGCCTACCCCGGAAGAGGTGGAAACTTTTACAGAGAATCCTTCTCTTCTGGCTTGGTCCCGCTTGATTGATCGTCTACTGGCATCCCCGGAATACGGAATTCGCTGGGGGCGTCACTGGCTGGATTCAGCCGGTTATGCGGAAAGTGACGGTGGCACTTCCGGGGATTCAAAACGTCCTCATGCGTGGCGGTATCGAGACTACGTGATCAATTCATTCAATAAAAACGAACCGGTGAATCGGTTTATCCGGGAACAACTTTCAGGAGATGAAATGATCGAGGGAGAAATCGACCCCTACAACGCCCGGCATCTGCGTCTGCTGACGGCAACCGGGTTTATGCGGATGGCTCCAGATCCAACCCAAACGAGTAACAGTCTGGATGATCGTAACATGGCTGCGGCGGACGCCATTCAAGTGATCAGTTCGTCAATGCTCGGGTTAACCCTAGGTTGCGCCCGATGCCATGACCATAAATATGACCCAATCGGCACGGATGATTATTACGGGTTTCGAGCTATCTTCGATCCGGTTTTTCCATTGCAGAACTGGCAGCAACCCAACGCCCGTCTGATTGATCTCACTCCTGATGAAGACCGCACCGAGACGGATCGGATCGAAAAGATCGCGAAAGAAATGGAAGAGGAATTAAACGGGCGTAAAAAGACGTTTGCAGAACAGATTCAGAAAAAGAAACTGGATGACGTTCCTCAGGAACTACAGGAGGATACCAAGACGGCGGTACTGACTCCAGCAAAGGATCGGACCAATCGACAGAAGGAGCTCCTGGATCTGTATCCCATGGTAAAGCCTGTCAGTTTCATTGCAGGGTTCCTGGTGGAATACGACAATCCAGCCTACCGAAAGTTCGAAAAAGAACGGGAAAAAATCACCGAAATCCGAGAAACCAAACCTCCGAAAAGGATGATTATGGTCACCAGGGAACGTCCGGGAGTGATCCCCCAAAGTACCGTTTTCTTTCGTGGCAATCCTGCAAATCCGGGCAAACCTGTCGACCCTGCGGGATTGGGAGTTCTGAATCAATCAGGAGAGTCTATCGGTTTCCCCGTGAATCAGAATAATAGTAAAACCACGGGAAGACGTACCGCCTATGCAAAGCATCTGACCGACGGCAGACATCCTTTAACGGCACGGGTTTTTGTCAATCGGGTCTGGCATTACCACTTCGGTCGGGGAATTGTGGCAACGCCAGGCAATTTCGGTCTTGACGGATCACTTCCTTCCCATCCCAATTTACTAGACTGGTTGGCGGATGATTTTGTGCGACACGGTTGGGATCAGAAACGACTTCACCGAATGATTCTACTATCGACCACCTATCAACAACAATCCACCAGAACGGAGCGTCTCGATGAGGTCGATCCGGATAATATCCTGCTGGCGCGAGCCAACCTGAAGCGTCTGGAGGCCGAAGCTATCCGGGATTCAATCCTCTCGGTTACGGAAAACCTGAAATTGGAAACCGGCGGGCCCAGTGTTCCAGTCACGGTCAATGGGGAGGGCAAGGCGGTTATCGGAATTCAGAAAATCCGTGATGGTTTGGCTGCGGGTGTTAAAGGGCAGAAATCTGCCGCATTCAGAAGAAGCGCCTTCATTGAAGTTCAGCGAAGTCTTCCCTTGAATCTGCTGGCCACCTTTGATCAGCCGGTCATGTCACCCAATTGCGATCTACGAAGAACCACTACCGTTCCCACTCAAGCCCTCTGGTTTCTCAACGATGAACAGATCGTCGAGCTGACCGACCATTTTTCAGAACGCCTGATATCCCAATTTCCCGAATCCTTGGAATCGCTTCTTCATCATCTCTTTTCCAAAGTCTTTTCTTCAGTTCCAACTCAAGACGAAATATGGGCCTGCCGTGATTTTCTGAATCGACAAACAAAACACTTCCGGAAAGACCCTGACGAAAAATGGCAAAACGAAATCAAGAAGAATCCTAAAGCACTGGACCAACGATCCCTCGCTTCGCTCTGCCAAGTGCTTCTGGCATCTAATCGGTTTTTGTATATCGACTGAACTCCCAACTTATTGCAAATGCATAAAATGGCCCATCAACTCTGCTCCCGACGTCATATGCTTCACACCTCGGCGTTCGGACTCGGATCCGTCGCCGCCGGATGGCTTTTGAAACAAGATGACCTGCTGGCAGCGGAACCCTCGTCCGACCCTATCAAACCCGAGTTGGAACCGATGATGCACGACCTTAAGCCGAAGCAGCCGCATCATCCATCACAGGCCAAAGCCATGATCTCCATGTTCATGCTGGGTGGCCCCAGTCAGATCGACCTGTTTGATCCAAAGCCGGAATTGATCAAGAGAAATGGAGAGACTTTTCCAGGAGATGTGAAGTTCGACAATCCAGCCCAAGCCAGTCGGGAGATCATGGCGCCTATCGCAAAATTCAGACCACATGGCCAATGCGGAATGGAACTCTCTGAGCTGGTCCCTCATCTTGGCGAAATCGCCGATGACATCACCTTGATTCGCTCGATGCATACGGGGAGCAACAACCATCTGCCTTCCAATTATGCCATGAACACCGGAAGAGCTGTCAGCGGAAGAGCCGTGCTTGGCAGTTGGCTGTTGAGAGCTCTGGGTAGCGAAACTCAAGAACTACCAGCCTATATCGCACTGACCGATCCCCGCGGACTCCCCCTCGTCGGTGGAGAAAACTGGTCCAATGGAAAACTACCTTCAATCTATCAGGGCACCATGGTACGTCCGGTAGCTCCACGGATATTCAACCTTGATGCACCCAGACATCTGAAGGGCACCCCTCAGCAGGAACAGCTTCGGCTACTTCAGCAATTCAATCAGGATCACCTCGATCAACATCCCGGAGAAAATGATCTGGCAGCCAGAATGAAAAGCTATGGCCTGGCCGCTCGTATGCAGGTCGCTGCCCGTGAGGCCTTTGATATTTCAGGTGAATCGGACTCCACCAAACAGATGTACGGCCTTGACCAAAAGATAACCCTTGATTACGGAACACGCTGCCTGATCGCCCGCCGTCTGGTGGAACGCGGGGTACGCTTCGTTCAGATTCTCTGCCAGGGACAAGTCTGGGATCATCATGGAGCCATTAAAACGGCCCTGCCCCAACGCTGCGCTGAAATTGACAAACCGGCAGCCGCCTTGGTTCGCGATCTCAAACAGCGAGGACTGCTCGACTCAACCATTGTTCATTGGGGGGGAGAAATGGGACGTCTACCTGTCATTCAGTTTCGCGATGGTTTAACTCAACGCGACAAAGTGGGACGTGATCACAACACCTATGGGTTCAGCATGTGGGTCGCAGGCGGAGGCTTCCGTAGCGGATATATCCATGGCAGGACCGATGAATTTTCACATCATGCTGTTGAAGACATTGTGCATCACTACGATTGGCTGGCCACGGTGCTGCATCAGTTCGGTCTAGATCACCAACAACTGAAATTCCGCATCGGCCCCCGGGATCTGAGATTGGTTGAAAACGGTGAGGCCCGCGTGGTTTCCAAACTGCTTTCCTAATTCTATCTTGCCGCTGACATCCAGAACACTTACTCTCTATCGCACAATGAAAACCGTCCTATCGACACTCTGCCTGGTCCTCTTTATCACTACCGCATCAGCCCAGAACCCGACGTTGCGCGAGGCCATCGCCTCCGACTACCAAAGTCATCTCGGGCCTCTATTCGACCATTGGCACCGGAATCCGGAATTATCGCTGGTGGAAAACAAGACGGCCGCACGCCTCGCCAAAGAACTGCGTACCACTGGATTTGAAGTGACGGAAGGCGTCGGAGGGACAGGCATTGTCGCGATCATGAAGAACGGCCCCGGACCGATGGTCATGATGCGAGCGGACATGGACGGGCTGCCCGTCGAGGAGAAGTCCGGTCTCTCAAATTCCTCCACCTCCACTCAAAAGAGTCCGATCACGGGCCAGATGGTGCCCGTGATGCATGCCTGCGGCCACGACGTCCACATCACCTCGCTTGTGGGAACCGCTCGGCGTATGGCTGACATGAAGACACAGTGGACGGGTACGCTCATGCTTATTGGTCAACCGGCAGAGGAACGTGTGCTCGGGGCTCGGATGATGATGAAAGACAATCTCTGGAAACGATTCGGCAAACCCGATTTCGCCCTCGCATTCCACGTCTGGAGCGGAGGCGAAGCCGGCAAGCTGGCAGTGTCCGACGGCAGCCCCTACGCCGGCGCTGACACGGTTGACATCATTGTGCATGGTGTGGGCACCCACGGCGCTTCACCACATCGCGGCAAGGATCCAGTTGTTCTTGGATCTCAAATCGTCCTCGCGTTGCAGACGCTCGTCGCTCGCGAGTTGCCCCCCCGCGATCCAGGCGTTGTGACGGTCGGTTCCTTCCACGCCGGCAGCAAACACAACATTATCTCGGATCGCGCGGTTTTACAGATTACTGTGCGCAACACAAGCTTGGAAACCCGGAAACTGCTTCTCGACGGCATCAAACGCATTGCCGAGAATCTAGGCCGTGCCGCTGGACTTCCCGAAGACAAACTACCGGAGGTGAATTACTTCGAAGGTTGCCCGCCCACCATCAACGATGCCAAGCTCGCACATCGGTTGCGCAAAATGTGGACCGAAAAGATGGGTACAGATGCCATCATGGACGACGCGTTCGTAGCCAGACACTCCAAGGGTATGGGCGCCGAGGACTTCCCTTTCTTCACCACCGATCCCCCCATCCGCAGTGTCTACTTCTCGATTGGCGGCACGCCGAAGAAGGACATCGACGCCGAAGAAGCTGGGGGCCCGAAAGTCCCCTCCCACCATTCGCCTCTCTTCAAGATTTCACCAGAGCCCGCGGTGACGTCCGGTATAGAAGCTACGGTCCTGGCACTTCTCGACTTGATGCAGCAATAGGGAATGGGGCAATACAGCCCTCTTTGAAGCCCACTTCTTATTAAAGGACTGAAGAGAAGCTCGATTATCCAGAGTGGCCGCTTGGCAGATGTAACTGCTTCCGTAAACTTCGTCCAATCCCCAGACATGATGTACTGCAAACCAGCCGCGGATTGAGATCCGCAGCTGGTTTACCTACCTTGTAAATGTCTCATATTTTTTCTTTTTCGACGCACTATTCTGTCGGGCTTTCGCCAGCTCGGCCTTGCGAATTTTCAGGAAAGCATGTGAAATCTCGATGGCTTTTTGGTGATCCGCTTCGCTGTAGTCCCAGAATTCCTGCACGACCTTTTCGCATTCCGGGTAGTGGGATCCATCATCTCCGATGTCACTCC
>DUCD01000184.1:13661-19159 GCA_012959985.1 Verrucomicrobiales bacterium
TGGGCAAACTGCTCCTTCAACTCATTGCGGGTATTGAGATAATTTTTGTCGTTGTAAACATTATTCAACTCGCTTGGGTCCTTTGTCAGGTCGTAAAGCTCCCATGCCGGTGGGGTTTGGTATCCTCCCTTGTAATTACAGCCGTAGAAATAAATCAACTTGTATGTCTTGGTGCGGATGGCCATCTCCCCCGGATTATCGTGGTGCGCCATGTGCATCCAATATCGATAGTAAGCGGCCTGCTTCCAGCCCCCGGGTTCTTTACCGGTTTCACAGATGGCGCGGAAGGAACGCCCCTGCATGCTGTCCGGAATTGGAACGCCGGCATAATCCAACATCAGTGCCGGATAATCCACGTTCTCAATGATGGCGTCACTGCGGATGCCCGCAGGTATGGCCTTTGGATAACGGACAATGAAGGGCATGCGTTGCGATTCGTCATAGGCCCAACGTTTATCTTGAAAATCTTTTTCTCCCAGCCAGAACCCCTGATCGCCTGTGTAGATAATCACTGTGTTATCGTAGAGCCCTTCCGCCTTCAAATAGGCAAACAAGCGCTTCAAGTTGTCATCGACGCCTTTGACGCATCGGAGATATTTTCTGAGGTAGGCTTGATAGGAAAGACGCGTGGTTTCCACTTCAGTCAACTTGGAGGGATCGTAGTCGTTCGGAAATTCCTCAGGAAATTTCTGAAACAGGTGAGTGGCGTAAGAACGACGTGGATTGCGGCTGCCAATGGAAGTGCCAATGTGCGGCTTCAATTCATCTTTGTGTCCCCGAGTACCCATTGACCCCCAGGTGTCCGGTACATCGTATAGAGTGCCTGGCTCTGGGATGGTGACGTTCTTCAAGTAATTCTGATACCTGGGCGCATTCTCAAAATAGTCATGCGGGGCCTTGAACTGATGGCAAACAAAGAAGGGTTTATTCGAATCATATTTTGTCTTGAACCACTCCAGAGTCGAGTCGGTGATGGCGTCGGATGAATGCATCCCCTTGTGAGTGACCACATTCTTCGGCCAAGGTTGATCCCCCTGAACGCGGAACTCGGTGTTGAAGTATTTGCCCTGACCCGGAAGCACCTTGTAGTAATCAAAATTCGGTTCTTCCTTCAGATGCCATTTACCAATCATAGCTGTCTGGTATCCGGCCTGGCGCATCAGGATCGGCAGGGCCTGGTTCTCCGGTTTGATCCGTCCACCGAGATCAAACACACCATTAATGTGATTGTATTGTCCGGTGATGATATTGGCGCGACTGGGTGTGCAAATGGCATTTCCACAGAAGGCATTGTCAAAGGCAATCCCCTCCTTTGCCAGGCTATCAATGGTGGGCGTTGGATCGAGATCCTTCAACAGTGTCGCGTAGGCACCGACAGCCTGGGCCGTGTGGTCATCGGACATGATGAATAGGATGTTAGGACGGTCCTGGGCAGCCTGCAACAAAACGGCCGTGGCAAACAGCAACAATGACTGAATCAATTTTTTCATGATAAGTGTGGCCTGTGAATCTGACATACCCAATTACTAATAGGCATTTCATTTTTCAGCATTCAATTATGATTGCCGTTTACCGGTTTTTTCAAGAAAAAAGGCCATGCAAACCCTATTGAGCCATGCTCAACTATTGTCCCTATAACTTTCTCTTCCCTCAAACATGGACAACCGGATACCGCCTGAAATACGAGGCATAGTTCCCGGGATTACTTCGATCTCCGTTCAGGATAAGAGCCGCCCCCTACTCCATTCTATAAGATTAGTGCTGTAAAATTCGGTTGAGCCAGGGTGTTCCGATGGTCTCTTGACTGGATCAGATGGTCTTCCTCGATTAACGCTAATGGGTTACGACGAACTTGTTAGATAATCAGAAATTGCCATAGCTTGCCCCCGAACAATTCGAGTGGTTAAAGGCCTTGTCCCGAATGGCACTAAGTTAAGGCATATTGTTCCGTCGTAATTGGTTTTCCATTGTCCGGGGTCGACGCCCCCGATTCCAGGAACAAAACCATGGCCGGGGCCTTTTCAAACCGCCCCCGGATTCAGGAACAAAACCATGGCCATGGCTTTTTCAAACTTGAAACTGGCCGCGGTGAGGCCGGATTTGACATCGTTCCGGTCATGTCAATCCCAGACCCAATTATCCAGAAATTCGATCAAAACCCCGTCTTAACATAGTGCCATTCGGCATTGTCCCTTTCTTGCTTTCATCATGATTCAGCAGTAATATTACTTCCTTGGTCGCCACAGTCATGAACAACTGTTAAAAATATAACAAACGGGAAACCCTTTTTGTATTTCGAATTCTTGCAGGAGTTATTGGGGCAGTTTTGCGGTTGGCAGGCTTGCCTCTTGCCATTCTGGAGGCCTTAGATATTACATGGATGGAATGATTTTCTGTATTTTGTTGTTTGTATGCGAGCATCGGTAGTATGGCTGGGGGCGCGCGGACTGGAGAGTGGATGTTTTCCTACAAAATCCATGGAACTGACGGTTGACAATAAAGCTTTTTTCCATCAAAGCGACCAACTCTTCAGGAACACAAAGCTACCGTGGGTTTTAGTTATAATTCTTCCTACAAAAATCACTGAGATTTTTCGTTCAAAAAGAAAGAATCATGAAAAAAACATTGTTCGGAAGCGCAGTATCCTTGACAGCGTTATCGGTTGTTGATGCTGTCGGGATCGGTGACTTACCTGGTTTGGATGAGTTGATAAAGAAAGCCGATGCTATCGTCATCCTTCGGGTGGATCGTCACATCGATACGTTCAGAAATCCGAGCCTTTACACCACTCATGATTGTTTAATCTATCAGACCCTCAAGGGGGACATCCCAACAGACAAGGGAAGTCGCCTCCAACTCATGGAAACAAGAACTTCCTTTGTGATTCCATTCGCACTTTACTCATCCCATCTAATGTTCCTCACGAAGAAACGTGCGCCCAACGAATTGACCGATTTCCGAACCATTGAGTACAAGGGCGCTAATGTAATTCTTCCACCAACCGGTCATGAAACGAAACCCAAAGGGAAAACGGTAGCCGATCAGATTCGTTCGGTACTTCAACGAGCGGTTGACCACAATAAAAAGGAAAATGAGAAGGAACAAGCATTCCTAAAAATGATGATCAATGGCACCGAGGAAGTGCGAGTGCGCTGGCAGAAGGGGCGAAGTTATTACACCCTTATGGAGATTGTGGATGCTCACATTGATCCACGGCAATACAAAGCATCCAAGGCTGAAGTGCGTCACCTACTGGGCGATCCCGAAGAGGGTTATCCGAATGCCGGTCCGGATTTTTGGGTATACTCCTCGTCACGGCACATTCCATACGGATCATATCTTTGCATCTACTTCGACGAACAAGAGACGGTTCGAAAAATTGATTGGGTGAGCGAGTAGAGACCATCGTCCATCCTCCTTGGATTGTTCCTTAATTGAATGGCTGTGAGGTTCACCCTCTCTCATGGCACGGAACCGGAGGCCCGGCAGCCAGTTATTCTTTGGTCCAGATTCGAGTGTTCAGATTCAAATCCTCGACAATGCCGGTAGCAAGTAAAAGATCGCCCACATATTCCTCCATCAGGCTTGCGTCGAGAACCGTATTGAAAACTCGGGGTTCGAACATGTTGCGATTGGTGGATACAGCCACAAAAACTTTCGAATGGACGAAGGAAAGGTGCACCGTGTTGCCGGTTTTCCGCTTAAAATCAAGAATGCGTCTCATGAGGCTTGGAGAGAGAATGTATCGGGCGGCGATTTGGTCTTCTCCGTAGACCACAAACTCCCTTTCAAATTCCGGATCTTCAAGTTGGATCAGTTCATCACGAGACATGTTCATATTTTGAAAGAACTTTGCGATGCCGGAGCCGAACAGAGCTTCTGCAGAATCCGGCAGGACAACGGTGGAACCGGTAAAATGTTTATTGAACTCGGCTATAAAGAAGAGTCCACTAAAGATGGTGTGCCAATGTGTTTTCCGTCTGCCTTTGCTGTCGGTACTGGTCGTTTTATACTCGGCATGAATCTCTGAGAATTCAAAAGGCGTTTTTCCGAGTTTTCCGTTTACATGATCTTCTCCACCATATCGATCGATTCGATGTTGGAAAATCTCGCTCGAACGGAATGATGGCTCTTGGATGTAATGATCCGGTGAATACGAGAGACTGGGCTCTACGAAGGAGACGATTCGGCGAATGATGACATTCTTGAATTCTTCAGTGTATCCACGAGTCAGGCAGGTCCAGACAATGGTTATAAGTATAACGCTAATCACCAAACCAAAAAACAGGGCGACCGGTTCTTGAAACGCCAGAGAAGTCGGGATTGCCACCGCGCAACCCGCCCCGGTAGTCATCAAGAATGTTTTTGCAATTTTCTTGCGACGAGATTCAAAGGATTCAAGATGCGGCGTTAATTCTTCCGTGTAAAACTTTTGGAATTCTTCAGTCATATAAAAACCGGAACAGGGCTGTTGATCGACTTAAATTAGGACCCCATTATTCGCTGAACAGTTTACCTACATTGACATTTTTTCTTTCGGCTTCCGGAATTTCGAAAAACTCTCTTCCTCGGTAATTCATCATTCCTGCAAATACATTGGTCGGAAACATTTCTACCGCGTTATTGTAATCCGTGACCGAAGCATTAAAGGCGCGTCGGGAAGCGGAAAGTTGCTCTTCAATTTCATTAAGCGAACGCTGCAGCTGAATAAAATTCTTGTCCGCTTTCAGTTCCGGGTAGTTTTCGACGGCCACCATGATGCCTCCCATGGCCTTACTGAACTGGTTGTCGACCGCGACGGCATCTTCGGAATTCAGCTTACCCGAGACAGCTTGGGCCCGCATCTCCGTCACCTTGATGAGGGTCTCCGCTTCGTGTTTCATGTACTTTTTCACGGTGGCGATAAGATTGGGAATCAGATCAAACCTCTTTTTCAGCATGGCATCGATGCCTGCAAAAGCATATTCCACCTGATTTTTCTTTCCGACCATGCTGTTATATATCAACGCAATGGCACCGAAAATGATGATAATAATGATAGAGGTAGGTAACATGTGTTTATTTTATTCTGTTATTGGTTTGTAAATTATTGACTTGCATCGGGCACCACGTTGAGACCTTGTTTCAGAATTCAATCGCGATACTGTTGACTAAGATTGAAACATAACTTTGGTCACTTCGTCATAGTTTACATCAACCGGAAAAACTTTTCCAGCATTAGAATGGTATCCAACTATCCATGGGCAAGAATCGTTACCCACGAATTGCGATTCACGAGAAGGTCCGAAATTCTCTTCTGACTTCCGTCTTCTTTGAGTCGGCTTGTCTTTGCTTTCGATCCATGGCGAAGCCAAGCTCATCTGATGCAACTATGGACCGTCAACAGGCTGATTGTTGACAGAGATTCTCAGACCAAAAAAACTCCAGTTATACTCTTACGCATCAAGTTTTCGGATTTAAACCTCGGAATTCTTCACAAACTTGATGCCGGGCAGAAC
>DUCD01000184.1:19331-27716 GCA_012959985.1 Verrucomicrobiales bacterium
TTACCATGTGAATGGGCTTGTTCCGGCGTACACTCAATAATCATTTTATCCGCCATGGATTATCTTATCTACATTGCCTTAATGGGAGCCTCCCGCCCCTCAATGTCACTGACTTAAGGCATTTACGGAAAACCTAAAACAGGAGATTCTAAAATGAATGGAGCGGCTGCGATTCACCTAAAGGTTGGAGTTCACGCTTCAGGGTGTTTTTCAATTCAGTTCCAGACACGCTGAAGCGTGAACTCCAACGGATACCATGTTTCATCTTAAGTCAGTGAAGTGACATTGTCCCTCCCCTCGGGCCGCAAAAAAACATCAGTATACGGCACTAGCTTGAAATGCTCGTCGGTGACAGCACGAAAAAACACTATCGACAAAACGTCGCCTTTGACCGAGATTACCCATCATGCCACTGTTACTGAAATTGCCCTTAATCGCCGCAGTTGCCCTGGCCATAACGCTGGGCCTTCCAAGAACGCTTGTACAATTGAGCCTTCCAATAACTGACAAGGCAAATCAGACGGCGGAACATCCAAAATCTGAAAAAAGGATGCTTTCAAAGAACTCGGCAAAGCCTTCGAACAGGCAACTGAAAGTGACAAGAATATTATTGTTCACATTCATACGCCAACGTGAAATATGAACTATAGAATCGAGGAGTTCCTCGAGCAAAGGCTAGTTTCCAAAGCGATTGATAAAGATTATATCCGATTGAAAATCGATATCTACAAAATGGCAAATGGAGAAAAGGTTGCCGGCCGGCTACGTGAGGTTCAAGGAAAGGATCCTTGGATTGTCATTCTCGACGCGAAAGGAAAAGCTCTGATCAGTTCAGAATCTCCGGCAGGAAACACAGGCTGGATGATGAGCCAACAAGATCTTATCCTGGTAGAAATGAAATTCAACATATTCGACAAGAACTAACCTTTCCAACAAACCCGCGGATTCACGCAACGCTTGCTCGAGTGTGGCGGCTCGTCGGCGTTCTATTGGGACGGGTGGACCGAGGGCTGTGATCACGGAAAACCTGCTACTCAAGCCTGAAGCAGGCGGCACGCGTCTTCGTAACCAGGAGCGCGATAACCAGGTCTATCGTCAACGGTAAAACCATAGGCACTCGCAGTCACACGAGCTAATGCTACCAGTTGTCTCCAACGATAGGCTGGCCGAGTGGATGCAAACTCCTCGACCACGGTATGATAGTATTTCTCAGCATGGAGACGCCCATCCTCACTGATTGCGTACTTCAGCATGAGGTCAAATACCGGCTTGGATGGATGACCGAGTTCGCCATAGAGATGGATGGCTGCGGCAGCGCGGCTTTGATTGTTTTCTCGGATGGCCGATTCTGTCGCCTTGAGTAAGGCTTCAGGATCCCGTGCCTTAATCTGCTCAAGATGAGCAACATGCGGGAATGGCGCATCTTTGAAGTCCTTGTTCGAACTGTATTCGGCCGTGTGATAAGTAGCCACAAGTAAACCGCAAACGGTATTCCGCTGATTGGTGACTTTAACCATATTGCGCCAAGCGTTGATGGCATCCGATCCATGTACCCCTTGCGAAGCCCCATGCGTGCGACCTCCACGCTGCCGCAATGCCAATTGATTCGCCGCGAGTGAAATGGCTTCACCAACGACCTCAGGGGCGATGCCTTCAGCCAAGGCAGCGCCAACAGCGTCAGTAGCGCGTTCCTTTCCGGCGTTATAAATAATGTGAATCATTTCATCCAACCAAGCATCGTCTGGTTGTCGTAAACCAAGCTTACGACCGATCAGATTATGATTATCAAGAATCTTGGGCAATAACCGCCGGATCCCGGGTTCGGGGCGGTTATTATCAATACGGTTCCGCTCAGCCTTGACACAAAACCGCACTGATTGGCGAAGCAGGGTGTGGGCATGCTCATTTCCAACGATATCAATCAATCCCCAGGCCCGGTGTGCCAGCACAAATCGGTGCACATTCATTTCGTCTTGCACGATGTACTGAAGTTGGTTGTAGGCGTCCTCAAGAGAGATGTTAGAAATATTTGAAAATAGGCGTTCGGCTTTGGCCATATCCGCCGCCCGTGTAGCCCGCCGCAAGATCTTGCCGTTTCCTCTTTCCGAGTCTGTGCTTCCATGAATCGGCCGCAATGTCTTTTTTGTCGCACCTCCATATTGCTGAATGCGGGTAGCATTTCGGTATAGAACTTTTAACACGGGTAGAGGCTGTTCTTTTTCCGGTAACTGTTTCGCCAAATGAAGCGAGGGGAGCAAAGCCATTTCGGTATGAAAACCCACATAATCCTCTCCACCAAAGGTCTCTGCATTGGCTAATGAAGCCGCTGCCACTAATTGCCTTAAACTTACGCTACCGGACTTGAGTTTTCCGATGAGTTCAGATTGTAGTTTATCGGGGGTCTTCTCCTGCATCAATGTTACCAGAGGCCGTAAGGCGCCAAACTCCAGTAGTTCAGGGCCTTGATCGGCAAAAGCCGTTGAAAGCCCCAATTCCCCGGCTAGGGTGGGCCCCATCCCAGCAATCAACATGCCTCGGGCGACGTCTCCAATGAATTCTCGGCGGTGATGTAGTTTCATGACTTAATCCTGTGTTTGGGGGTTTAGGAGAAAAGACTCTGTCATCTCATTTAAATTCAAAGCGCAAGGGCTCTTTCGGATTATGGCCAGACTAGCATTGAGAACTACCCTGTCAATAGCTTTTCATTCTAATAACACCCGCCCTCAATCGTGCAGTAAAAACTTCTTACCGTTCAAAAACCCTCCGAATCCGTCGAGCCATCCTCGCCCAACCTGCTAATCCCGCCGTACCAATTCGATTCCACTAATGATTGTCTTACCGTTTGCCGCGGTTAGTTCGAGTGTGAAATCACTCTCGACTTCTATACTTGCGAACTCTTTGATGACACCTCTCATCACGCCTCCGGCTTCATTGATAAGGTCGAAATTTTCGAGGACGTTTCGACCTTGGATTTTAATATCCTGCAACCGATGTTTTCGACCAAGGGCCTCGGATTCCGCGAAAAACAGGCGAGCCAGATATCTTCCCGGTCTCAGATCCTTGATGACCAATCGCTCAAGACCCACGGCCACCGAAGCGCTGACCCACGGACAGGCCTCAGGGCTTCGCATCCACATGCTGTGTCGATAGCGATAATGTGTAGACGTCGTCGCCTCGATGTTGACGCTTGGAGAAGGTCCACCAATCGACGGAAAGTCGAGCCAAAGGGTACCATCGCGCGTCATCCGATCGCCAGGTGCGCCGAAGTTGATCCCAATGCGTTGAATCTTCGCCGGCTCGATTTCACTTTCACCCCACGACGACCATTGTTCGTGGCTTTGGGGCATCGCGACCAGTGACATAGCGGTGGGCAGCGGATAGCTGCATGTGCAACCATCGTAGTAGTAAGGCACATTCAATAAACCGCCGGATGGGATAACACTGTTGGTGCACCCACTTCTGGGCCCACTTAGAAAGACTGTCCCACTTTCGATCGTCTTGTCGTAGAATGCCGCGGTACCACTTCGGAGTGTATAGAAATCACCGTAGTCCACCCCCCCATCACAGCCATAGGTTTTGGGAAATGTTCGCGGTTCAGTTTCACCTGTCAGAGGGTTGACTCTTTGACCCGCAACCAGACGCCCGGGTCTTGTCGAAAATGGTTGTCCCGGCAGTCGATACTGACTGGGTTCGAGGTTCGAGGGTGAACTCGGCTTCAGACTCATGCGCAAATCACTACGTTCCGAATCATCCAATACACGCCCCGTGTAAATATCGGACAAGACAGGAGGTAACAGAGGATAGTCGATCTTGTTGTGTTCCTTGAACCGCGGTAGGTGCCAATTTTTAGGTCTGGAAACCATTGAGTCACGATCGAAAACCGGCTGTGGGGAACGTTTGAAGTGAGCCAGTGTGTCGTCAAACCACAGCACACCCAACGGAAATCGTACCAACTCATCTTTGCTCATCGAAAAATCCCCCTTATATTGAGTTGCCCCCGGCAATGGCCCCACTCGGCGAAGCAATGAAAGCCCGGAAATGTGTTCCGCCTCCAGCGAGAAGTTGCCGAGTTTAATCGTTTTCAGTGTGTCCTTGTTAACATGACCGCCCACCGCCATACCCCCGAACGGGCGAAGGGTCTGGAGTAGAGGTTTGAACTCGACGTCGGAGCGTTCGCTCATCAGTGTCGTCGTGATATACGGAGGCAATTCGAGCTTTCGCAGGTCGCTGTGGATGACGGCAGCCCGGATTCCATACAATCCCGCTTCCTCCAATTCTCTGCGCAATTGTTGAACTCGACCCTGATTATCATCGAAAACCACGACGTGATAGTGGGACAGTTTAATCAGCGCCTTGGTCAGCGATCCGTCCGACAACCCGACCACAATCGCTATCCCGTGTCTGCTTGATGAAGACTCCAGGACCGCCCTTGCCGTCGTTATTGCATCATCCGTTGTCGCCAATTGCGTTGCCTTGTTCTTCCAAACTACAGGAGATTCGTGAGCGGCGTTACTTGTTTCGCGGAAACACAATAGGCGACCGTCGCGTGTCGCTACAAACAACGCATTATCGGCAACGACCATCGAATGGATGGTTCCATGAACGCCCTGATGTTTCTCGTCGAACTTCAGCGTCGTGTTTGCGGTGCGGATTTCACGGCTCAATCCTTCTATGCCGCCACTACTATGTTTAACTTTGTCCTCGTGTTCGTGTTGATTGATAGTTTCGTCAAACGTCAATAGGCCCCGCCTGATCGCGCGAGCCTTATCCGGATCGAGTGCGGCGAACCACCCCCCCGGATACCTTCCAGTCTTTGGCAATTCGAACTTGATCAACTCGCCGGTGTCTCGGTTCAACGTGGCCGGGTATGCCGTTGAGCACGGTACAATCAACTCGTCACCATTGATCAGCAGGTATCCCTGGGGTGCCAGACCACCAATGGCCTTCGTATTATGGGGCTGTTGCCCAAATAGGTAACCCAGACTATCATTACGCCACAAGACGTCTCCGGTGTCCATTTTCATGGCGTAGATAAAGACGCCCTCAAAGGGCCAAACACCCGCGGCGAAATAGACATTACCATCGGCGACTACCGGTCCGCCGCGTACCGGCCAAACAGAAATCAATCGTTTGTTTCCGAGCAGGCGTCGCCGGTTGGGCACGGCGCGATGCTTCCAGCGAAGGTCCCCGGTTGCAAGTTCAACGCAATACATAACCCCGTCGTCTGATCCAAAACAGGCAAAGTCTCCCGAGATGGCCGGCGCGAACCGCACCGGTCCATCGGTATAAAAGGACCAAAGTTGTTTTCCGGTTTTCGTATCGTACGCTTTCACTGAATCGGTCAGGGAGGAAGCGATGAGAAGGTATCCCTTTGCAATGACAGGCTCGTATCCCGCATCGAACTGCAAGCGGTCGTCCTTGTAAGCCGGCGTCAACTTTGGTAATTCACGACTCCAGGCAAGAGACAGATTCTCGGAAAGGCTGTACTGCGCAACACCACGACGACCCGCATCGCAACGGTACATCGGCCAATCATTTGCCGTCGCCATTTCACAAACGGAAAGCCAGCATGAAACGACTGCGAGGCACAAAAGCAGGCTGCTTCGTATTAGTGTTCCAAAAACGGAATGAAGCAATGGATCACTCTTAGAAATTTGGGTTTTAAGCATTTTTCCAAAGTAGGCGTTCTCAGGTGAGGATTCAAGAAATAAGGCCTCGCGAATTGATCGCGGTCTATTTCTCTTTTGGTTCGGTTCGATTGTTCGTTGAAGTATCCGAATAGAACGGATTAACGTATTCGCCTGTTAATCCGAAAGCCGAACCCGACAGAAGGCGACTGCAATAGGCGCTACCCTCAACTTCCGATTCTATTCGCCATTTTGACCGGTTATCATGAGAAGATTCTGCAGAGGGTCTGCGTGTGCTTATTCTTGACTCAATACCGCTGAACATCAATCCTCGCCGGATGCTGGAAAAGCAAACCCCTATTAGTAACACAATGCGGATAGGAGTGCGCCAGAACCATTCTCTGATGACAATAAACAACTTCTAAATGTCGGAGCCCGTTATCAGCATCGAACTCGTGGGTCGCGAATTCCGCATCCTAAGCCTACCGAGACGAGGAACAAACTGAGGCCGAAAGGACTAAACTCCGAACCCATCGTTGCTACCACCGAGTTGAAATACCAAGTGTCGTTAGAGTAGAATATCGCGACCCGCAGGTTCGGACAAAACAGAAGGGAATTCAACAATTTGCTTTCTCCTGATCACCATGACGCCCTACACGGAATTAAACAAAAACAACATTAAGGAAATCACGGCCGGTTATAATATTGGGGCTGTATCAAAATTTGAGGTTCTTTCAGGAGGCTCCGCGAACAGCAACTACCGGATCGATACCCGTGACAACACCTATGTGTTGACCGTATGCGAATATAAATCCCCGGAGGAAACCGCTGAACTGGCAAGGTTACTGGCTCATCTTGAAGCAAACGGGTTTTCAACCACCCGAATCGTGCCGACAAACCAAGGCAAGCATTTGAGCACATACAACGAAAAATCTGTCCTACTCAAACATTTCTTACATGGCGAAATGATTCAGAGCCTTGATGGCGGCCTGCTTTTCAAGACGGGAGCCTCCATGGCAAGATTGCATGCGATCACCATTCCCGACTCTTTGAGGAATCAGTTTTCATATGGAATAGAAACGCTTGATTTGCCTGATGAGATGGCGACCCATCCTTTTTCCATATGGCTGGCATGGGTGAAGATCTATATTGAACAGAACATAAGCCCTGACTTGAGAAAGGGACTGATTCACGGGGACATTTTTTTTAATAATATAGTTATCTCCCCTGATCGGGAACCCGTCATTATGGACTTTGAAGAAGCGGGTGATTATTACCGCATATTTGATCTTGGAATGGCCATCGCGGGATTATGTTGGGAGCATGGAAATGTAAATCATGCCAAAATTAAACCACTCGTTGACGGGTATCAGTCTATCGATCCGCTCAATGAAATTGAGACCAACACACTCAAATCCTTCATTGTCTATGCCGCCGCGGTCACGGCTTGTTGGCGATTTCGGCAATTCAACTTGACGACGCCCAACGAGAAGCTCAAAGACCGCTATCTTGAAATGCAGCAACTTGCCGATCAGGTTTGGGGGATTCCGGATTGTGAATTTGTGGCACATTTGAAATAGTGAAAGTTAATGGAACTCGTCGAGGCTATGACACTCCGGTTCGTCTTACGCTTTCTCAACCGCTCGTTTTCATCCTTTTCCTCACCGCCGCCAGCATTTTCAGCTGAATCCACAGTTCAAGTCGGGTCCAAACATAGCTAAGTCGGCGATCGCGAAAAATAAAAAGTCCGATTCTTAACTCGCTCGACTCCAATCGATTGATTACGAGCCGAATGTTTCTATACTACGAGTTACCAGAATGCATTCCCTCCGGGAAATGAGGTCTTCGTGCTGGGGATTGACGGTGTGTCTGAATTTATAGCATTGTTTTCCAGGGAGAAATGTTGGTGGACAACTTCAAGAGGATCCACCCGCTCTCAGGGTGGAAGATCATCGACCGCATCTACTCAGACCTCAGTCCGACCCGTCGACACAAGTGGGGATTGCACACCGAGAAGGTGATGACTCTGGAAAAGATGACGGTCCGCCGGATTCTCAAGAGGCAAAGTCCTGGAGGGTCAGAAAAGGCAAGGGGGAGGCTGAAAAGGAGTAAATCAAGGGCAGGACAGAGTCAAATCAAAGGGTCTTTCGAGGTTTCCTTGGAGGTCACATTTATTGTGCGGCAATGGGTTGCGATAGTTTCACATGATTCCATTTCAATTCTCCTTATGCAAAGCATGCAGTAGATTCTCCCCTCCAAAGTTGCCTCGTAACAACCTTTTGAACCTTGCCATGAAGCTAGACCCCATTCAGCAGGGGCAGTACACTTGGAACAGGTGCCAGTCCAAATATCCCCTAGGCTGATTATGTGGAGTTTCTCGCCTTTCACCCGTCAAAGATTGTCATTTCTCTAAAGCACCATTCCAAGAAAGCGGCCTTAAACGGGTCCTCGGTTTTCCACTCTCTTTAGCAACATTTGATTAAACTACTTTTCAGCGCTATGACGTTTATTTTCCCCTCCGTTTCTGAGTTCGTGACCTCAAAGCAGGTTTCCATTACGCTACAGGGTGGAGGGGCAGTTCCCGTCGAAGGGAGCCCGAAGGGCGACCGGAGCCGGGAACTGCCCCTGGCGGCTCAAAAGAGAGACCAAAACATGAGCAGTAGCGAAGTCGAAGGATCCAATAACAACTCGAAGAAGAAGCGACGGTTTCTGAGCGCTGAGAAAAAGTTTCAGATCTATCTGGAAGCTCAAGACAGCA
>DUCD01000185.1:0-1969 GCA_012959985.1 Verrucomicrobiales bacterium
TTCTGCAGTCTGCACGCCATCACGCTATGCTCTTTTGACCGGAGAGTATCCTTTCCGAAAAAACCTTTGGTTTCCTGTCTTTTTAAAATCGGGTCTGCGGATCGATACGGAGCGGACAACCGTCGGCGACTTAATGAAGCGCGCCGGTTACGCTACCGCCTGCATCGGTAAATGGCATCTTGGCTTCGGAGAAAAGACGCCGAACTGGAACGGGGACTTGAAACCCGGACCCTTGGAATTAGGCTTTGATTATTATTTTGGTGTGCCCGTGGTGAATAGCCATCCACCCTTTGTCTATGTCGAAAACCACCGTGTTCTGGGGTTGGTATCTGAGGATCCTCTGCAATACGGAAAAGGGGCTAAAACCAAAGTGTTCCCCGAAAAAATGGGCCTTGAACTTATTGGTGGTGCCGATGCGGCTCATACCCTTTACGACGACAACTATGTGGGCACTCGTTTAACAGAAAAATCATTGATTTGGATCAAGGATCACAAGGACCAACCCTTTTTTCTCTACCTGGCCACGACGAATATTCATCACCCTTTTACGCCCCATCCGCGCTTTCAAGGCAGTAGTGAATGTGGGCGATATGGTGATTTTGTTCATGAACTCGATTGGATTGTCGGCGAGATTCTCCATACGCTACAAGAACATAACCTGACAGAGAATACGCTTGTGATTTTCACCAGTGACAATGGAGGGATGTTGAATCAGGGCGGGCAGGCAGCTTGGAAACAAGGACACCGTATGAACGCAAATCTTCTTGGCTTCAAATTCGATGCATGGGAGGGAGGGCATCGTGTTCCCTTTATAGCCAGATGGCCCGACAAGATCGAGTCCGGCTCGGTTTCTGATCAATTGATCAGTAATATTGATTTGATGGCCACATTGGCGACATTGACCGATCAGACATTAAATCCGAATGAAGGCCCGGACAGTTTTGATATACTTCCAGCCCTGATCTCAAATGACCAAGAACCTGTTCGAGAACACTTGGTGCAGATGGCTTCGAGAAAAACACATCTCGCATTGCGTAGTGGGAACTGGGTCTATATCACCGCTAAGGGAGGAGGAGGCTTTTCTGGGACTAGACCTGGAGAACACCTTCTTGGTGGACCCGCAGCCCTCAAATTCGCCGGTCAGGTTAATAGCGATATTGAAGATGGCAGAATCAAGAAAGGGGGTTCAAGTGCTCAGCTTTACAATCTGAAGTTGGATCCGTCTCAACGGAAAAACGTCATCCGAAAATTTCCGGTGCGTGCCCGCTTAATGCGTTTTAAATTGGAAGAAATCCGAAAGGAATCCAGCAGCCGAAACCTCTGACAGGGGCCCCCGCAGCATGAATCGTTTTTTCTGGTTTTTTGTCGCTTTTCTTTACAGTCCGTTCTGCGCTTCGGCAACAGAAGATAAGGATCGCCTCAATATTCTCTTCATCATGATCGACGATCTTGGGTGGATGGATCTTCGAGTTCAAGGTAATGAAGCAGTCCACACTCCGAATATTGATCAACTAGCCAAGGAAGGCATGAGGTTTTCCGATGCTTATGCGGCAGCTCCGGTTTGTTCTCCGACTCGTGCCGCAGTTCTTTCCGGCATGGCTCCAGCACGACTCGCGATTACCAATCATATTCCGGACCAGAAGAGATTCATTCCCGCTGATCCTGAATTATTGCCGGCCACAATGAACAACCATTTGTCTCCCTCTGTGGTGACCATTGCCGAACGCTTCAAAGAGGCCGGTTACCGAACGGGGTTTTTCGGGAAATGGCATTTGAGTGGAGCTCGTCCGGGATCGGCGGAATACGAACCTCAGGCACAGGGATTCGATATCAATGTGGGAGGGTGTTCCTATGGAGGACCGCCGACCTTCTTTGATCCTTACCGTATTCCCAATCTACCCAACCGAAAAGAGGGGGAATATCTTCCCGACCGACTTGCGGATGAAACGATACAATTCATAATGAATGA
>DUCD01000185.1:1979-8702 GCA_012959985.1 Verrucomicrobiales bacterium
TGGAATTATACGGTCCACTGGCCAATGGAGGCTCCGGAATCACTCTTGAAGAAATATGGAAACCACAAGGGACCAGGATTGAATGATTCTCGCTATGGCGCAATGATCGAAGCTATGGACCGCTCGGTGGGGCGAATTCTCCAAACGGTTGAGACCTTGAAACTAAAAGAGCGGACTCTTGTCGTTTTCACTTCTGACAATGGTGGATATAGCGGAGTTGCCGACAATCGTCCTCTGCGGAAGGGGAAGGGTTTCTTATATGAAGGCGGTATTCGAGTGCCCCTCATTGTTCGCTGGCCCGGAGTGGTCAAATCCGGAAGTCTGTCGAAGGTTCCCGTCATCAGCATGGATTTTTATCCGACCTTATTGGAAGCTGCGGGATTAGCCCCTCAATCACTCCAACCTTTAGATGGTGTGAGCTTGATGCCCCTACTGAAACAAAGTGGTCCCTTGAGTCGTAAGTCTCTTTTTTTTCATTATCCCAACTATGCCTTCCACCGATCCAATCGTCTCGGTGGTGCCATTCGTCAAGGTTCCTACAAGTTGATTGAACGTTTCAGTGACAACTCACTAGAGTTGTTTGATTTAAGTAGAGATCTGAGTGAAACAACAAACCTCGCTGCCATGAAACCGGAACTCGCGAAAAAAATGGTCAAGGAGCTGAGGATATGGAGAGAATCTGTCAAAGCAAGGATGCCTCGTCGGCCTTGATCCCATGCTCAGTAAAAAGCGCCTGTGTTTTAGGGGGCCAAGCGTAGCAGTGGCGGGGAAGATGACAGGTTGCCGCTTTGAATTGTAGCGTGCACTGTCCTCAGCGCATTCCCAGTGAAACCAGTGTTGTTTTCGGCTGAGGACCGACGCTACAGCAAATCATTCCCCGCACCCGGAACCTTACGGCAGTTTTCGATTCTTCATTTTTTGAATCGCAGCCGTTTCCGCCGAGTGATCGTAGCCTGGGTTTTTCTTTATTGGAACCGGTGCATGAATCGTTTTCCGCCAAGTTTTCAACTCATCCAGCAACTGTTTTGTCTTTTCTGGATACCCAGAAACCAGATTCATCTTTTCTCCGATATCGTCGTTGAGGTTATAAAGCTCTAGTCCGTTATCTTCAAAATAATGGTGCAGCTTCCAAGATCCTTTTCGAATGACACTACAGGGACGGGACCGGAACAACACATCTCTTTGTTCATTTACCACTGCATAAGATTGGAGATAAGCGGGGAAATGCCAGAACAGTGAGCGATGCTCAAAACTTGAAACTTTCTGTTTAAGCAGAGGTAGCAGACTGACTCCGTCGACCGGTTGGTTTTGTGGCATAGCGGTGTTCGCTATATCACATAGGGTAGGGTAAAGATCGACCCCAATGATCGGTTCTGAAGAACGGGAGCCTGGTTGGATAACCCCCGGCCATTTGGCGAAGAATGGCACCCGAATGCCGCCCTCATAATATGTGCCCTTGTAACCTTTCAAAGGGGCCATGTCGGTTGCCGGTCCGTATCCCCCATTATCAGAGTAAAAAAGAATAACGGTATTGTCTGTCAGCTTTAGTTCTTCAAGTGTCGATTGGATCTTTCCAACACCGTCATCCACAGCCTGAATCATGGTAGCCATGGCAATATGATTGTGCAGGTCGCCTGGCTTTTTATTCTGATATTTCTCAAGCAATTCCTTTTTGGGGTGCAGCGGCGTATGAACGGCAAAATGAGTTAAATAAAGTGCCCAGGGACGATTCCGATTTTAACGAATAAACCGAACTGCCTCATCACTGAGGCGGTCAGTCACATATTCGCCTTCAGGGGCATTCTTAAGTCCAGGCACTTTTCCATGAGGGGGGTAATAACCTCTGGGGGGGCCTCCGGAATGGGAACCACCGATGTTGATGTCGAAACCGTAGGGAATCGGATCATCACTCAAATGCCATTTCCCCATGGTTGCTGTCCGATAACCGGCATCCTGGAGGCAATGAGCCCAAGTTTTGATGCTGGGTTTCAAGGTGTCGACTCCTGGTACATGTTCCAGTTGACGGAATTTTGATTTGCCCCGTGGTCGGGTTCCAACATTGAAGATTTGATGCCTCGGGGTGTACTGGCCTGAAAGGAGACAGGCTCTTGCCGGGGCACAGTTCGCTGCACAGGAATAGGCGTCGGTGAACACCATTCCTTCCGATGCCAACTTATCGAGATGAGGGGTTTCGTAGAAATCTGACCCCATATAGCTAGTATCTTTCCATCCGAAATCATCCAGGAAGATAAACAGGATATTCGGTCGCGAAGATTCAGGAAAAGGCGTGTCGGCCATCCCGGAAATATTCATATTGGAACCAAAAAATATCAGGAGAAGAACGCCTACCCCTTGGAATATGCGGTTGAGATTCATGCTTTCTGTAAAAGATGTCGTGTTATTTAAGGTAGCGGTTCGCTTTCCCCAGTGTGCCCAACCAATTATTCTGTTATTCGCCAATGATTTTAACCATTACGCGTTTTCTTCTTCGCCCATCGAATTCTCCGTAGAATATCTGTTCCCATGGACCGAAGTCCAACTGACCTGCGGTGACGGCGACGACCACTTCACGGCCCATGATTTGCCGTTTCATATGTGCGTCGGCATTGTCTTCACCGGTATCGTTGTGTCGATACTGGGCGGTCGGGGAATGTGGGGCGAGTCTTTCAAGCCATACCTCGTAATCCTCATGGAGTCCTGGCTCATCATCATTGATGAAGACACTGGCGCTGATGTGCATCGCGTTCACTAGGCATAGTCCTTCTTTGATTTCACTTTTTGTCACCAATTCTGAAACTTGTTCCGTAATATTAATGAAGGCCCGTCGGTTCTGGATATCGAACCACAAATGTTCGGTCAGTGATTTCATCATGTGATCTTCTTGTAGGTTTTCAGTTCGTCGGGTCGATTTGTTCCCATAGCCAATCCGCCAAGTGTCCCACTCGAAGCGGTGCATTTCCCGATTGATTCAAACCGGCTCGTATTTGCAATAAACAACCTGGATTTGTGGTGATCACTGTTTTCGCGCCGGTCGATAAGATGTTGCGGGTTTTTCGCGTTTGGAGTTTTCCGGCCATTTCCGGTTCCGTCAGATTATAAGATCCAGCGCTGCCACAGCAAATTTCCGATTCGGGAAGTTCCACAAATCGATCACCACAGAAGTTTCGGATTAATTCTCTGGGTTGTTGTGTGATGGATTGTGGATGGGCTAAGTGACAGGCATCGTGATAAGTGACGTTTCCTGCGAGATCAAGCCCCGAGGTTTTTTCATTTTTTTGGAGTCGTTTCAGTTTTTCAAAGTGATCGTCTTCCATCAGGAATTCTGAGAGATCCTTGATTTTGGCGGAAAACGCTTCGGCGCGTTTTTGCCAGTCCGGGTCGAGAGAAAGCAAATGGCCGTATTCCTTCAGGGTGGAACCGCATCCGGCTGCATTGATAATGATCGTATCCAAATCCAGTTTTTCAAAGGCGGCAATATTTCGTCTTGCAGAATCACGGGCCTGTTTCAAATTCCCGCCATGTGAGAACAAGGCACCACAACAACCTTGAGAAGATGGAGTCACGACATCGTATTCCATGTGTCTGAGAAGTTGAACTGTAGAGTAATTGGTTTTCTGAAACATCACATTCATGACACAGCCGTCTATAAATCCTACTTTCCCTTTGGCTTCTCCGACGGCACCTGTGATCTCGGCCAAGGGAGGGGCGGATTCCAGTTTTTTCGGAATCAAGCTGAGCGCATTGCGAAAGTAGGTGGGTAAGCACCCTTCGAGTTTTAAGGCGCGAATCAAAAATGCCGGAGCCAGGAGCCACTTCATTCTAGTGGGGATCGGAAAGAATTTTTCGATGACAATGCGGCGAAGAAACCATTGAAACCATGATCGTTTATAATGAGCTTCGATATGGTCTCGGGTGTCTTCCAGTAGGGCGCCATATTTGACACCGCTTGGACAGGCTGTTTCACAGGCTCGGCAACCTAGACAACAGTCCATATGCGAAACCGATTTGGCAGTCAGGGCGATGGTCTGTTCCAGAAAACCTTTCATCAGGTAAAGACGACCGCGTGGAGAATCGTTCTCATTGCCGGTTTCAAGGTAGGTGGGGCAGGCTCCCAGACATAGTCCACAGTGCACACAAGCCGTTAATTGGTTTGCATCCAGGAAAGGGTCGATTTCAACACGATCAGACATATCAGGAAATTTCAGCCAGAATACCCTTAGGGTCAAAGGTGCTCTTCAGGCGGTCCAGAAGAACCTGAGGGTTTCTGGCTAACTTGCCGGCATGAGAAGAGTCGTGATGATGAATCACGCCGTTGCCGGCCCGCGCAACGAATTTAGTTGATCCGAGTTGTTCACAATATTCGACGACCTCGGATGGACGAACGGCCGTGGTTTCGGGAGTTGCATCGGAATCGGAATTCCCGAACCGATTCAGGTAATCCAAGGTCGTCACTTTGAAAGGATTCAAATTATTCAACGAGTGCATCTGGGCTTGAGTTTCTTCCCGTGTTCCAGCGAATCCCACCATGATTTGCCAATAACCATATGAAGCAGATTGTTCCTCAGTGCCGAGGTTATGTAAATCCAGAAGCATCGGATTGAGATCGGATTTCATGATGGCTTCCAGCAGGTCTTCGGTTTCTTCTGACGACTGGGTTTGGCAGCCCATGATCATTTCCGATTCTGGAAGCGGATTGAGTCGAAAGCTTGCCTCCAGAATGATTCCCAGACTTCCGCGACTTCCAACGAAAAGACGACATATATCAAAACCTGCCACATTTTTTACGACTTTTCCTCCGGAACGAATAATCGAACCGTCCGCAAGAACTGCTTTCATTCCAATGAGATGCTCGCGCACGGTACCTAAACCGAATCGGCGAGGACCCGAAACATTCTCTGCAATCAATGCTCCGATAGTTAATCGTTCAGGATTCGGAGGGTCTACAGCAAGCCATTGACCGGCTGTACTCAGCTTTTCCTGGAAAGCCTGCAAGGTCATTCCGGCTTCAACGGTTGCCGTCAGGTTTTCCGGATGGTGATCCAATAGTTTCTGAAACCCCGGCAAATGAATCGAGGAAATTCGAGCGCCTGTTTCTCGAGCAGATTCGAAAGCTGATTCAATGTCTTCTATATGGGAGGCGGTGAGTTGCATGACAGTTTCGAAATCAGGCTGATATTTGCTTTTTTAAAGTGAAATCGATACATCGACTCGCACTGGGAAAACATTTGTCGGGATTGCATCTCATGTCCGGGTCAAATGTTTTTCTTAGCTTCATCATTGCCTCCAAATCCTCTGGACTGAATTGACGGCTCATGAAATCAACCTTTTCCACTCCGATTCCGTGTTCTCCTGAAATGCTTCCGCCAAAATCAATGCATTTCCCCAAGATGTCATGGCCTGCCTGGATAGCTCTTTTTACCTGATCCTTATCTTTTTCATCAAATAGGATCAAGGGGTGGATATTTCCATCACCTGCATGAAAAACATTGGGGATTCGCAATTGGTATTTTTCCGCCGTCTGTTTGATGAACTTCATCATTTCCGGAATCCGGGACCTCGGAACGACTCCGTCTTGTGTCAGATAATTCGGACTGAGACGACCAATCGCCCCAAAGGCTCGTTTGCGACATTTCCAGATCAGAGCCCTCTCCTCCTTGGACGCGGCAATGCGGACTTCCCTTGCCTGTTTATTCCTGCAGATGTCCTGTATTTGATCCGTCAAACTTGAAAGCCCCGTCGTCTGGCCATCCAGTTCGATAATCAGGACGGCACCCGCATCCAGAGGGAATCCAAACTTGTAGGCTTCCTCGACGGCTTGGATGATTAGCTGGTCCATCATCTCCAGTGCTGCAGGAATAATGCCGGCGGCAATGATATCGCTGACAGCGGAAGCAGCATCGTCCACGGATTCGAAGATCCCCAGCATGGTTTTGCAGGATTGGGGTGCTTTGATCAACCGCAGGAGGACCCGGGTAACGATGCCGAACATTCCCTCACTTCCGATGGCAGCCCCCCGAAGATCGCAGCCATCAATGTCTTCGGGGCCGCCGGGTTGAGTTCCAAGCCATACGGTTTCTCCGTCGGGAAGAACCATTTCCATTCCCAGGACGTGGTTGGTGGTTACTCCGTATTTCAAAGTGTGAGGCCCCCCCGAATTCGTGGCGACGTTTCCCCCGATGGTACACGCGAACTGGCTGGATGGATCGGGGGCATAAAGATAACCTTCTGATTGAACTGCCTGGGTCACGTGAACATTGATGCAACCGGCCTCCACCAGGGCACGCCGATTCCGAAAATCCACATCGAGTATACGGTTCATTCTGGATAAGCCGATGACCACGCCTCCGTCTACGGCCAGAACTCCTCCACTGAGGCTAGTGCCGGATCCTCTTGGAATAATGGCTAAGTTCCGATCTCTGCAAAGCTTGATGACTGCCTCTACTTCGGAGGTGTTTCCTGGAAGGACCACGGCATCCGGGGGCATTTTTTCGAGAGTGTAGGCATCGCACTCATAAACCCGTAGTTCATCGGCATGGTAAATGACATTGGTTTTTCCACAGATCGATTGAAGTTGGGGGATAAGATCTGTGAACTGCTTCCCGGACAAAGGCATACATTGGAAACTAAGATAATTCGTTGCCCCTGTCGAGAGAACTGATTAGGCTGGGTGACATATGCAGTTACCCAATCAGATTCATCCCCCTGAACGATTATTAATGGGGC